>JAJQFX010000165.1 GCA_021200895.1 Clostridiales bacterium
GGAAGCGCAGAACATGGGGAGCTTTTCAAGGTAGTTGTCTTTGCGGAGGTAGAAGCCATTCGCGTCATAGGCTCCAACTCTTAGCAAATGCACACAAGAATCAGGGTTATCAAAGTTTGCGCCCTTTACCACCAGGTAGGCAATTATGCTGTCGCTTGTAATGGGTGAAATGCGGATTGAAGCTCTTGTCTTATTTGCCTCAGTGCCGTCAAATTCAGAAATAATACCTTCTACATCATCTGGAAATACCCGTTTATCGTAAAATGACTGACTAAATATGCTGTAAACACGTTGAATTTTCAAGCTGCCACAGTTTTTAAGCTGCGCAGCACCCCCCCGCTTCCATCTTTTGCCAAATCGTACGCCCTTATTTTAAACGAATCTATTTTGGCATCCTCATTACTCCAGAGGGCGCACATAATACAAGCGTCAATATTTGTATGAAAATGCCGTCTGTTGAACGCAAAGCCATCTAAAAAACGCTTGTTAATCAGCCGCTGAGCCTTCCAATATTTCACTGGCGAATAAACAATATAGCTATCCGTTGATTGGCGCAAGTAATACTTAAATGCCGACCAGATAAACAGGTTGCTCAAATCATTGTATGCAGAGCCTTTAACAGTTCTGTCTTTTCGCATTTCTTGCATAACAAAGCTGTTTTTCCATCCTGAGGATTTCCCTGCTTTTCGCTTCTGATGTTCAATAGATGTAGTTTCAGAATACGGCGGATTCTCAAACAGGATAATTGTGCAATTCGGGTCATCTATGTACTGACGTATAACAGGGTTCTCGATGTACTCTTTACTCAGCGCGTCTGCACCCGTTACAAGTCCAGCGTTAAACGTGTCGGCTGTCTCAATCGGCGGTATGATGTGGCGCACCTTTGCGCCAATCAATTCTTGCAGGACCTTATATTCATAATATTCGATTGTGGAAACAATGCAATGCTGCATTTCCTCATCAGTGAAATGACTTTCCAAATTTCCGGTGCCAGCGCAGCGGTCAATGATAACATAGTCGTTGCCTGCGGGTACCCGTGCGATAGCCTGACGCACCAGTTCCAGAGATTTTTCTGCATATGGTTCCGGCGTGTAAAATGCGCCGAGGTTTTTCTTTTGCAGAAAGTCATTCAATGCGTCCATCAAATAGTTGAATTTGACGTTTGTTTCACCCGTGTATGGATAGATATAATCCTTGAAATGTACCGGGCGGCGTATCTCTCCAATCGTTTTGTGCTTGCCGGTATCATCACCAAGGAAATCCTCTTTTCTGGCGTTTGGAACCAGCCTATAAAACGAGGTAGCCCAACCGACGACGCAGTTTTCATCAATATGTATTTTTGTGAAATTATCCTCCTTCAGCACTTTAATCAACGCTTCGGCATCAAGAGGGTTGTCATAGTGCAGAGCGCGTTTCACAGCGCCGCCCACAAAGCCACTGTTGTCCTTTGATGCGCCGCCTGAATATAATCTTTCAATATATTGCAAATATGGGGCAGAATCATACTCCCATACCGCAGCAGCGTTCAAATCGATTATCAGGATATTTGCAGGAACCGGTTTGCCCTTGACACGCAAAGCGGAAAGGTATTTAATGCATTGGAACAGAACTGTGTTCAAATCCGTAACGTGCAGCTTGAACTCAAGCAGATTTCCGTTCAAAACACCGTCATTGTTATCAGCCAGAATATCATCAATATCCAAATCTGGCTTGACACGGGGCAAAAAAACCTTATAAAAATCAATCTGACCGTCACGCTCTAACGTGTATTTGTCCACAGTGAAACCGCCCTTTCTGTCCGTAATGCGCGTTGCCGTTCAAAAACGCCAATCACACACAGATATAACACTTCTTTTGTATTATAGCACAAAAAGAAAGAGTAGGTTCAATCTTTCTGAAATATTTTTGCCGCTGGAGCGGGCTGGAAGAAAACATATCGTGCCTGACACCAATGGAAATCCTGTTATACTGCCCCCTCAAAGAAGGGTCTGATAGCCACCAGTGGCAAGCACGGAACAAATGCCCTCCACACCACACTGCACCATGCTGGCAACCGCAGCGTCCGTGTAAAAGGCCATGTGCTGGGTCATAACCACATTTGGAAACTGGCGCAGATACGCCATAGACCGGTTGCTGATGATTTCATCCCGGCGGTTCAGGTGGTAAATGCCTTCCTCATGCTCGAAGCAGTCGAGGCCCAGACCGCCGATTTTCTGCCCCTCGATGCCGGCAATCAGGGCTTCGGTGTCCATCAGGGAGCCCCGGGCGCAGTTGATTAAAATCACGCCGTCCTTCATCCTGGCGATGGTGTCGCTGTTTATCATGTGGCGGGTCTGCTCGTTCAGGTTGAGGTGGACTGTAATGATGTCGCACTCCCGATAAATCGTCTCCAGGTCGGTATAGGTCAGCCACTGGGACGCCGCCCCGTGATAGGCGTCATACCCCAAAATCCGGCATCCGAAGCCGGAGAGGATTTGCGCGACCTGAGTTCCGATGCGCCCTGTGCCCAGAATGCCCACGGTCAGGCAGCGCATTTCCCGCCCGTAAAGCCCTTGCAGGGAATAGTCGTTCACTTGGGCCCGCCACAGGGCGGCTTTGTAGTGCCGGAGACACAGCAGCATCAGCATCACCGTATATTCCGCCACGCCGTTGGGGTCGTAGCGGGCGTTGCAGACCGGCAGGCCGATTTCCTTCGCATGGGTCAGGTCGATATGGTCATACCCGATGGTGCGGGTGGTGAGGCATCGCACCCCCAGCCCCTTGTAGGTATCCAAAAGCGCCGCGTTTATCCTGCCCTGGCCCAGCGTCGTGACGCCGTCGCACCCCTCCGCCATGCAGACGTTTTCCATGGTCGGAACCTGCTCCGTCAGAATCAGCTCCACGCCAAAGCGTTTGGCGCAGCGGTCAAACTCCGAGCGTTCATCGTCCCGCACCTCATAAGCAAGTAGTTTCATACCAGCACCTCCTAAAAGATTTATTTGCATTATAGCCCAGGCTGTGCTATCTTAAATGTAATCTAAATGACAATTTGAGAGGAAATAGCATGGAAATCAAGTTCACCAATGAGGAGCTGGAGCGGCTCTCCCAGGCGGGCTACCTGCGCCGCTTTGCCCGGAACGAGATGATTTATCTGGAGGGAGACGTGGCCAATACGCTGTGCATCATCCGGCGCGGGCGGGTGCGCATTATGCTCAGCACCCAGGAGGGGGAGGAACTGACGGTGGAAATCGTGGAAAAAGGGCGGCTCTTCGGGGAATCCTCCTTTTTGAGCAAGAGCCTGCGGCCCACTACCGTCACAGCGGTCACGGAGGTGGAGCTGATTTGCTGCACGATTCCGCAGCTGATTCCTTGCCTGTGCCAAAATCCGGACATTCTGACCAAACTGTTGCAGCACTGCTCGGAGACGATGAATCACCTGTCCTACTCGCTCCACTCCTTCCGCTTCCTGAACCGATACCAGCGCGTTGCCTCCTTCCTGCTGACGGAGACCGGAACGGATAACCCGGACAAGGAAATCACCGGCCAGTGCCTGCCCTATACCCATGATGAAATCGCCATGTGTCTGGGCCTGGCCCGGCCCACCGTCAGCCAGGTGCTAAAGGAGTTTGAGCGCAAGGGGTATGTCAGGTGCGCCTATGGGCGGGTCTATGTCCTGGACAGGGCGGCGCTGGAGCAGGCGGTCAGCACAAATTGAAATTGCAAGTCCTGATTCATTTGTGAAATGCTTGACAATCCAGTACGGATACTGTATACTGATTTTGTCAAAAAATTCACAAAAGAATCCCAGGGACTACAACCGTTGACAAGGAGGACATAACACTATGGGACGTTTGCAGGACAAGGTAGCCGTTATCACCGGCGGCAACTCCGGCGTAGGGGCGGCGACTGCCGTTTTGTTCGCCAGCGAGGGGGCGAAGGTGGTCATCAGCGCCCGCCGCAAGGCCAAGCTGGACGAGGTAGCCGCGCAGATCCAGGCCGCTGGCGGCGAGGTGCTGGCGGTAGCCACCGACATCTCCAAGCCGGAGGATGCCGACAATCTGATCGCCAAGGCCATCGAAGCCTACGGCAAGGTGGACATTCTGGTGAACAACGCCGGTGTGTTGGAGGAGGGCCTGAAGCCCATTGACCGGGTCAGCACCGAGGATATGGACCGCATCATTGACACCAACACCAAGGGCACCATGTACTGTATGCGGGCGGCCAGCAGCAAGATGGCGGAGGCCGGCAGCGGCTCTATCGTCAACGTGGCCTCGGTGGCCGGCGTTATGGGCAACGGCGGCGCAGCCTATGTGGCCTCCAAGTCCGCCATTGTGGGCGTCACCCGCCACACCGCTCTGCGCTTTGCGGGCACCGGCATCCGTTGCAACGCGGTCTGCCCCGGCACCATCGTCACCCCCATGGTGGCGGCCATGAACCCCGCCAACCTGGATCCGGATATGATGGGCCAGATGGCGAAGCACGGCGACCTGAAGATTCAGCCCTGCACGGCCAGCGACGTGGCCAACATCATCCTCTTCCTGGCCAGCGACGAGTCCCGGGCCATCACCGGCCAGGCCATCGTGTCCGACTTCGGAAGCTCCCTGTAATCAAAAATAAAAACATGAACTGCCTCCAGACGGGAAATTTGTCTGAAGGCAGTTTTTGTGTCTGGAACCGCCCTTGGGTGGTTCCGTTTTGTATATTCATGGAAGAATACTGCAATTTGTTATTCTTCCTTCTGGTGCAGCCAGTCCCAGAGCTGCTTACACCAGTACACCACGCCGATCAGCGCGATACAAAGCCCCGTACACAGGAAGGCGGCTCCGTTCACCAACACGCCGTCCATCACCAGCGCCTCATCTCGGACAAAGACGCAAATAACCAGAAGCAGGCCGCACAGGAGGGATACCGTCATGGCGACCTTCCCGCCGGATACCTGTATCCCCTCGTAGGCGTCCCGCAAAATCATCTGCGTGATGCAGACGGCGGCGGGGGGCCAGATGGCAAAGATAAACAGCGTATAGGTTGCAAATTCCACGCCGTAAGTGGTCAGCAGGCACAGGGCCGCGTCCGTCAAAATGCAGGCGAAGAAGCCCCACTGGAACGCCTTGCCCCGCTCCAGCTTCTGCCGTTCATCAAACTGTTCCATTACGATTCCTCCCCAAACAGTTCATCCAGCGTCTTGCCCAGCACCTTGCAGATGGCCCGGCAGAGCTTGATGGTAGGATTGTAGGTGCCCTGTTCGATGGCGTTTATGGTCTGGCGGGAAACGCCTACGGCGGCAGCCAGCTGGGCCTGGGTCATGTCCTTCTCCGCCCGGGCCACCTTGATTGCAATGTTGCGCCCCATCGTCCCACCTCCTATTGTAATTCTAGCATAGAGCCGACAAATTGTCGAGTATATACGACAAAAATTCGGATGAAGATGGCAGGCAGCCATCTGCCTGCCGAGGAAACCGCGTCAATGGAAAGCGTGATTCAGGCGCGGAGGCTCCCTACTTCCCCCGCAGCCTGCCGCAGTTCCTGCACCGGCCAAACATGGTGAACTCGCCGCCGCAGTGGAGGCAGTGGCCCGTTCGCATGGGGTCGTAGGGGGTGTTCTCAAAGGCGGCCTTGCCCACCGTCTCCACTCCGCCCTGGGTGTTGACCATTTTCAGGTTGATGCAGCCGGTAAAGGCCCCGTCCTCGATCACGCGGACGTTGGCGGGAAGGGTGATGGCCGTCAGGCGGCGATTATCCTGAAACGCGCCGCTCTCAATGACCTGGATGCAGCTGGGCAGGGTGAGGGAGGACGCCCGGCCGGTGTACTGCACCAGCACGCCGTTGCGCACGTCCAGATACTTCCAGCTTTGGAGGGAGTGGTAAAGGCACTCCGTCCGCTCATCCCCTGCGCCGAGTTCCAGCATTCGCCGCACCAGCCGCTCCGCGTCGAGAAAGCTGCCCTCCGCTATGTACTTATCCACCAGCGCCGCCCACCGGGCCGCCTGGGCTTCCTGTGCCGCTGCCATGATGCTTCCTCCCGTGCTTCTTATTTTATAGTATCATAGTACAGGGTTTCGGTCTGTTTGTCAAACGGAAAAGCGACAGGGTGTGCCCCGTTCCATCTGGAGCCTGCCGGGGGCGGGCGGTTCCTTGACAAACGGAACTCGCCATGCTACCATAAGGGCAACATCAGTCCATCTGCCGGAGGAGGGAACCAAAATGGGAAAGCGAAACTGGATTTTGATGGCTGCGATCCTCATAATCGTCACCTTGATTTCCACGCTGAACAAGGAGGGCGCGGTGACGCTGACCTACGGGGAGGAGGCGCTGACGGTCAACGGGGCGGACGGCTACAGCTTCCAGGTGGCCTATGACGAAATCGCCTCCATCGCCCTGGAGGAGCTGCCCGACCTGGGTACCGCCGCGGAGGGCGGCTCGGACGCCTCCTTCCGCTACGGCGTGTGGGAAAATGACGCTTGGGGGGACTATACCCTCTGCCTCACCACCAATGTGGACAACTGCATTGTCCTGACCCTCCGGGATGGCAGCATTTATGTGTTCAACTATGGGGACGAGGACGGCACCCAGGCCGTGTATGACGACCTGCCCGGCGTCCTGGCGGAGTATGGCAACGACTGGGTGGAGGCGGGGTGACGGCCCTGGAGGTTACGCTATGGGAATGAGTTCCAGATATATATCCACGGACCAGGAATCATGATCTCCCGGCTCGTCAAAATAGTATGTACTGGAATCATATAGATAGCGTCCCTGTATATCAGAAAGCCTTACGAACCTTCTCCGACGATAGTTCGCCCCGATTTCCAAATGCATGACCCCGTACAGCTGCCCGTGGTAAACCACTGCATTCTCAGGGGTAATGAACTCCTCTCTCTCGTCGTCCCGCTTTTCCCCATCTATATAAACTGTTTCGATGAGCTGCCAATGGGATGCATCGGCCAGGATAGCTTCAAAAGCCTCCCGTTCATATTTTACGGATACGGGGTGTCCTCTTAGCGACATATAGTGCGCAATGTCAGATTCGCCGATGCTGTCCGGGATGGTAAGAAGCATACCGTCATAGGTTTCATACAAACTTTCCATAATGCGCCTCCATGAATTTGAATCGTAGGATGTAAATCCTGATTTACCGCGCTGTCTTTCCTTTCATTGTACCATGCTTTCCGTTGCCTGTCTATCAAATCTTCTGCGTTACGGAATGTTTTATCGCCAAAGCAAAACCGCCCGCCTGCGTCAGCAGGCGGGCAGCGGTATTTCCCGGGAGAAATGGGTTTGCGGCTTACAGCAGCTTGTCCAGATTGGCGCGGATGGCCTTCAGGAAGTCCACGCTGTTGGTCTTGACGGCGGGGGTGTCCCCCTCCCACAGGCCCACCAGGTCGCCGGTCATGACGCCGGACTCGATGGTGGCGATGGTGGCCTGCTCCAGCTTGTCCGCAAAGGCGGACAGCTCCGCCAGGCCGTCCAGCTCGCCCCGCTTCCGCAGTGCGCCGCTCCAGGCGAACAGGGTGGCCACGGGGTTGGTGGAGGTCTCCTCCCCCTTGAGGTACTTGTAGTAGTGGCGGGTGACGGTGCCGTGGGCGGCCTCGTACTCATAGTTGCCGTCGGGGCTGACCAGCACGGAGGTCATCATGGCTAGGCTGCCGAAGGCGGTGGACACCATGTCGCTCATCACGTCGCCGTCATAGTTCTTGCAGGCCCAGATGAAGCCGCCCTGGGAGCGGATGACCCGGGCCACCGCGTCGTCGATCAAGGTGTAGAAGTAGGTGATGCCCAGCTCCTCAAACTTGGCCTTGTACTCCGCCTCGTAAATCTCCGCGAAGATGTCCTTAAAGGTGTGGTCGTACTTCTTGGAGATGGTGTCCTTGGTGGAGAACCATAAATCCTGCTTCGTGTCGATGGCGTACTGGAAGCAGGAGCGGGCGAAGGACTTGATGGAGTCGTCCTTATTATACAGCGCCTGCACCACGCCGGGGCACTCGAAGTCGTACACCGTCTGGTTCATCTGCACCGCCCCGTCGTCAGAGAGGAAGCTGAGCATGGCCTTGCCGGTGCAGGGGACACGGAACTCGGTGTCCCGGTACACGTCGCCGTAGGCGTGACGGGCGATGGTGATGGGCTGCTTCCAGTTCTTCACCACCGGGTTGATGCCGTTGACCATGATGGGGACGCGGAACACGGTGCCGTCCAGAATGGCGCGGATGGTGCCATTGGGGCTCTTCCACATCTGGGAGAGGTTGTACTCCTCCACCCGCTGGGCGTTGGGGGTGATGGTGGCGCACTTGACGGCCACGCCATATTTCTTGGTGGCGTTGGCGGCGTCAATGGTGATTTGATCCTTGGTCTGCTCCCGCATGGGCAGGCCCAGGTCGTAATACTCCGTTTTCAGGTCGATGTAGGGCAGCAGCAGCTCGTCCTTGATTTGCTGCCACAGGATGCGGGTCATTTCGTCGCCGTCCATCTCTACCAGGGGGGTCTTCATAGAAATCTTTGCCATGATGTATACCTCATTTCTGCGCATTGCATACAGCCGTTTGCAAGGGGGTGTGAAAATCGTTTCGCATTTCCACAGTTTACGCCCTCTATTATAACCGAATCAAAGCGAGATTGCAATATCAAAAGGAACAAGATGCAAACCGGCAGCAGCGTTTCTTTTGCCTGATTGCACGGAGAGGCGGCGCACAGGCAAAGAAAACGGGCCTCCCAGACTGTTTTTGTCTGGGAAAGCCCGGCGATTCGTCAGAAGGGAGGAGGCGTTAGCTGTCCTGCCCGCTGAGGGAATAGGCCACGCTGATGGCGTGGTCGGAGCAGCGCTCCAGATCCATCACCATGTCGGAGTAGACCACGCCGCCCATGGGGTCGCACTCTGCCTCCATCATGCGGCCAACGTGGTTGGAGATGCACATATCCTCGCTCTCGTTGACGATATGCTCCAGGGCCTCCGCCTCAGGCAGGTCGTCAAAGCGGTCGTCCCGGAACAGCTGGAGGCTGTACTCCACGCTGGCCAGGGTGGCATCGGCAATGATGTGCAAATCGTCCAAGGCCTCTTTGGTCAGGGTCCCCTTCCGCTGGTTCAGCTTCTGGCGGTACTCGGTCAGGTTCACCGCATGGTCGCTGATGCGCTCGATGTCGGACACGTCCAGCAGCAGCCGGCCCAGCCGGTTCAAATCCCGGGGCGGCAGATGGTGGTACCGCAGGTCGATCAGGGCCTGGGTGATGTTGTGGTCCAGGTAGTCCACGGTGTCCTCCTGGTCCAGCACCTGCTGAATTTTCGACTCGTCGTTGTCAAAGAAGTAGTCGATGGCGGTGCGGAGGTTGTTCAGGGCGAACTCGCCCATGCGGTAAATCTCCAGCTTGGCCTGGTTCAGGGAGACGGCGGCGGGCAGGCTGTCCAGGGCGCTTAAGTACACCAGGCGCTGATCCTTGGCCTTGCGGGTCTCCTCCTCTTTCAGGGGGATGATGCGTTCCGCCACACGGACGATGGTGTTGGTCAGCGGCAGCTCGATTATTACGGCGAAGATGGCGAAGATGGTGTGGGTGTTGGCGATTTGCCTGGCAACATCATTGGGGGACAGGCTCTGAATCAGCCGCAGCACCTGGGGGAACAGCGTGATAATGACGCCTATCACAACGCACCGCACCACATTAAAGAGCAGGTTCAGAATGGCGCAGCGCTTGCCGCTGCGGTTGGCGGTGAGGGCGGCCAGCAGGTTGGGGGTGACGGAGCCAACGGCGGCCCCCAGAATCAGGTACACCGCCACCTCGTAGCTCAGGATGCCCGTTGAAGCAAAGGCCTGGAAAATGACGATGGAGGAGGAGGAGCTTTGCAGCAGGGCGGTGAAGGCGATGCCGAACAGAACGGCCAGGAAGGGGTTGCTGAGGCCGGACAGCATATTGACGAAGGCCTCCGACTCCGCCAGCGGCGCAATGGCACTCTTCATCAGGGCGATGCCCTCAAACAGCATACCGAAGCCCAGAATCACCGAGCCGATGCTCTTCACCGTGCCGTTCTTCAGGAACAGATACATGACCGCGCCCACGAACAAAATCAGCGGGGCATAGGAGCTGAGGTTGAAGGCGGTCAGCTGGGCTGTCACCGTGGTGCCGATATTGGCGCCCATGATGACGCCGATGGCCTGGGTCAGGGTCATCATCCCCGCGTTGACGAAGCCGATCACCATCACATCTGTGGCGGAGGAGGACTGAATCATCAGCGTCACCAGGATGCCCACCATCACCGAGGTGAAGCGGTTGCTGGTGGCCTTTTGCAGGATGATGCGCAGATTGTCACCGGCGGCGGCTTTCAGGCCGCTGGACATCTGCGTCATGCCGTAGAGGAATAGCCCGACACCCCCAAGGAGGGTAAATATATCTAAAAGCTCCATTCCGTTCAAACTCCCTTATCTCTGTCTCAGCGCAGCGCCGCAGGCCGTGGGATGACCCGGACTGTGTAGAAGCCCGCCGAAGCATGGCGGCTCTGCAAGAATTCCTTCCCTATTATACCAGTTTATCGGAAGATTTCCATATCCGGCCTCTGTAAAAAACAGGTAAGAAATTTGTAAAATTTCGTACAAAACTGACAGAACCTTGCATTCCGAACTAATTTTTGGCCGCACTTCCGCCCAGGCGGCCCGCCAGGGCAGAAAAAAGCGCAAAGGGAACCTCTGAACAAATGCACTTCGGCGCCTTGCGGTAAATTTGCGCCATAAATGCGTTGCAAAATCTTGAAATCCGTCAGGATTTCTGCGCTTTTGCGCCTTTTTCTGACACAAATTTCCTCGCAATCCGCTCTCGTCCATTTATTCAGAGGTTCCCGAAGAAACAACCGCTTCTCCGCACAGTCTTGCATTAGCCCACAGTGGGGTGGGGCATAAAAGGGTATCCGATTGGCAGGTTACAGGTCGCTGCCGTAGAGCTGCTCCCGCAAAGCGTCGCAGTGCCGGCGCTCGGACAGCAGGCGGCCGCCATGGGCCAGCAGGATGATGCCGGTGGCCAGGCCGGTCACAATGGAGATGATGCCGCAGACCAGGCAGGCGCTGCCCGCAGAGGTGATTTTCCGTTTCAGCAATTCCATGAGATTCTTCCTCCAAATCGTGTACGCATGGGCCGCACAGGCGGCGGATGCGGTAGCTGTGGTTACGATACGCTCCTATTATACCGGAAACAGGCGGAGAACACAACGGTTTTTTCAATCGTTCACAAATTGTTAATATATTTTTGTGATTTTTATTTAAAAAAGTGCTTGACAAGTTGGCCCAACTGTGGTATCCTTAATTCATCAAAAGAAACCACCCATTCCACTCCATCAGAAAGGAGGAGAGTCCTAAGACCTAGCGTAAGACAGGCAGCCGCCCTGGCAACCGGCAGAATCTAAACAAGGAGGTACCCTCCAAAGAACAGTGAAAACGAGAGCTGACTCGACAACAGCCTGTTCCCTTTTCCCTGTATGAAAGGACTTGTTGACGCGAAACTCCATTGCAGGATACCGATTCAGGAATGCAGGAGGTACAGTCCAATGTACAGTTTCCATTAGGCCCTTCCATTTCCCCTCTTTCGTTTGAAAGGACGATGTGTTATGAAGCTCGACTTCAAATCAGCAAGCAAATAACACAAGGAGGTACGGTCCAATGAACAGTTTAGCTTAGTCCCTTCCACTTTCCCTCTTTCGTTTGAAAGGACGATGTGTTATGAAACTGGACTTCAAAATAGCAGTCAAATAACACAAGGAGGTACGGTCCAATGAACAGTTTTGATTAGCTCCTTCCACTTTTCCTCTTTCGTTTGAAAGGACGATATGTTATGAAACTGGACTTCAAGAAACCAGGCAAATAACATAAGGAGGTACAGTCCAATGTACAGTTTAAACTAGCCCCATCCACCTTCTCCCACCTGATGTCGGAAAGGATGTGTTAGGCCGCTGGGATACCAGAACCATAACACCAGGAGGTACGGGCCAATGTACAGGTGAAGCAAACTCTTTCCACTTTCCCTTTTTCAACCAACTCCAGGTGCAGAGTACCGGGGCCGAGGATTCGGCAGAGGCGTTGCACAATGGAGCCACAGTACAAGGTACGGCATTCGCTGAACCACTTCCGCAGTTCTCAGTCGTTAGTTTAAACGATTGGTTGGGAAGCTGAGATTCCAGAGAATTTGTCACAGAGCGCAGGATTCCACGAGAGGGTGCGGAGGGCCGCACAGCATTCGCTGAATTCCTTCCGGGTTCCATCTGCCGAAGGGCAGCGCGCAGGATTGACAGTTCCGAAGGGACCGGACGACTGACCAGCAGAGGTCACAGGAAAGGCGATGGATCCCGTGCAGGATACGCCAAAGCTCTTCCGAAGCATCTCGATCGTTGGAACGGACGATTTGTTCAGATCGGTTTCCAGAAACCGGATGTCTGACAAAAGGATGGCATAGAAGGTCACAGAATAAAGGTGTGGAGTACCACGAAGCATTCGCTTGATTCCTTTTCGTGACAGGTTCTGACAGGAACTTCTTCTTATCATTCCCTGAGCGTTGCAGTTGGGAAGCGTAAGTTCAGAAAGGCGTGTACGCTGTGTAAAGAGGGATAGCTGACAGAGCAGTAAAGTGGAACGTCAGCATCAACAAAATCAGCATAAAGGAGGCGTCCATAAGGATGAAGTTACAGATTGACAGTGAACAGAAGTGACCCGGTTCTGAGTTCAGAGCCGGGTCACTTCTTTTTTGCTGTTTGGGCGTCTCCATAAAGCGCGGCCCGACCTCCGGAGGAGGCAGGCCGCAGCCTGCATTTATGCTTTGATGTTCTGAATTATACGCCGGACACCTGCTGGGCAGTAAAGCTGACCCAGCCGTCCCGCTTCCGCCGCTCCAGAACGGTGAAGCCGTTGGCGGTCAGGGCGGCGGCCACCTCGTCCGCCCGGCCTTCCAGAATGCCGGAGGTCAGGAACAGGCCGCCCTCCGCCAGGTAGTCCCCCACAATGGGGCACAGGGGGATGATTACGTCCGCCACGATGTTGGCCAGCACCAGCTGATACCGACCCGCCAGCTGGGCCTGCAAGGCACTGTCCCTGGTGACATCACCGGTGTAGACCTGCAGCTCCGGGCCGATGCCGTTGAAGGCGGCGTTCTCCGCCGCCACAGCGGTGGCCTTGGGGTCAATGTCGCAGCCCACAGCGGAGGCGGCCCCAAGCCGGAGGGCGGCGATGGCGAGGATACCGCTGCCGGTCCCCAAGTCCAGCACCCGATCGCCGGGGCGGACGTAGCGCTCCACCCCCTCCAGACAGAGGCGGGTGGTGCCGTGACTGCCGGTGCCGAAAATCAGCCCCGGATTCAGGTAGAGAGGGGTCCGCCCCTCCGGCACGGCCTCCCCCCGCATCCATTCTGGCACCACATAGAGCCGCTCCCCCACGGGGAAGGGGCTGTAATACCGCTTCCAGTTGTTGGCCCAGTCCTCCTCCTGCAGGGTGCGGGTGGTGACGGCCAAGGTACCGGCGTCCTGAGGGGTGCGGCTGCGGAAGCCCTCCAGCCCGGCGGTGATTTCGTCCAGGCGGCAGCGGCCCTCCTCGTCGGCGGCGACGTAAAAGGTGGCCCGGGTGACGCCCTGGCGGGACGCTTTCAGGGCGTCGTCCACTTCATCCCAGAAGGGGCGGTTTTCGTCCTCGAAGGCGGCGAAGTCGGATTCGTCCTCCAGCACCAGCCCCTCCACGCCGCAGGCGGTCAGGTAGGCCGCCAGGGCGTCCAGGCAGCCGGGGGCGGTGTCAATGCTGCATTCCAGCCAAACTTGTTCCATGATAGATGGTTCCTCGTTTCAGATAAAAATGGTGGCGACGCTGGCCGCCAGGGACAGCAGCCCGCAGATCCAGAAGCAGGGGGAGCGCAGGCACATCCGCCGCTTTGTGGCGGCGTCATAGGGCAGCGGCCCCGGGTCGAACCGATAGTAGCGGCACCGCTTCACAAAGATGTAGATGGTAAAGGCGATGCAGGCCAGCAGCGCCAGCCCCAGGAAAGCGTATACCTCATCCGACAGGGGCAGGGACAGCAGGACGGAGACGCCGTTGGTGCAGGCGTGAAGCAGGATGCACTCCCGCAGGCGGCCGGTGAGGATGGCCACGCTGCCCAGCACTACCCCCAGGGCGAAGGCGTAGAGCAGTTGATAGAGGTTCTGGTGCATCAGGGCGAAGGCCGCCGCGGAGAGCAGGATGGCGCTGACCTCCCCCAGGGCGCGGCACCGGTCCAGAAACAGCCTGCGGAAGAGGAACTCCTCACACACCGGAGCCACAACAACGGTGGTGAAGGCGTACAGCCCCAGGGAGATACCGTCGAGAGAGTCCAGGATATTGCTGGTCTCCACACCGGACAGGGCCTCGATGACGGCGATGAGGCCGGAGGTCACATAGGCGAACAGGTACAGCGTCCCGATGCAGAAGGGGATGGCGATGGCCAGCTCCCGCAGGGGGAGGGGATGGGGAGCGGGCTTCTCCGCCCGGGGCATCTTCCGCAGCACCAGGGGAATGATCACCAGCGGCGGCAGGTAGGAGCAGAGGTCGTTGACCAGCAGCAGCCCGGCGTAGCCGGGCACAATGCCGCGCCACAGGAGCATCGGCACCACTACCCAGTCGTACAGGCCGTACGCTGCCACCGCGAAGAGTTGTATAAATAAAAGAATACAAAGGACGCATAGCATGGCTCTGCCGTAGCATTTGCGCAAATCCTTCCGTAAAAAGACGATTTCCAAGCAAAAAGCCCCTTTCTGTTGGCGTTCCCTTATAGTATAACAGGTTTTTACAAAATTGACAACGTGTGATATAATATTCTTTGTGTAAAACGAGAACTCCTCCACTCCGGGGAGGCCCCTTTGAAAGGAGAACGCTTATGGCGACCAAGGCAGATGTGGCCATTATCGGCTGCGGAGAGGCCGGCATTTTTGCCGCCTATGAATTGACGGAGCAGCGCCCCGACCTGCGGGTGGTGGTGCTGGACCAGGGCGCGGACATTTACAGCCGCCACTGCCCCATTGTGGCGGGGAAGGTGGACCGCTGCATCCACTGCCCTGTGTGCGATACCATGTGCGGCTTCGGCGGAGCCGGAGCCTTCTCCGACGGCAAGTTCAACTTCACCACTGAGTTTGGCGGCTGGCTGACGGATTATATGCCCGCCGCCCAAGTGATGGAGCTGATTCACGACGTGGACGCCGTGAACGTCCGCTTCGGGGCCACCACGGAGTTGTACTCCACCTCCACGCCGGAGGCTGTGGCCCTGGAGAAGCAGGCCCTGGAGCATGACCTCCACCTGCTCCAGGCCCAGTGCAAGCACTTGGGGACGGAGAACAACCTGAAAATTCTGACCAACATTTACGAGTACCTGAAGGACAAGGCGGAGTTCCGCTTCCATACCCCTGTGGAGCAGATTTGCCCCATAGAGGGCGGCGGCTACCACCTGGTCTGCGGCAAGGGGGAGGACGTGGACTGCACCACCCTCCTGGCCGCCCCTGGTCGCTCCGGGGCGGAGTGGTTCGCCTCCCAGTGCAAGGGCATGGGCATCCCCCTCATCAATAACCAGGTGGACATCGGCGTGCGGGTGGAGCTGCCCGCCAAGGTGTTCGAGCATATCACCGACGTGGTGTACGAGTCCAAGCTGGTGTACCGCACCAAGCAGTATGGCGACAAGGTGCGTACCTTCTGCATGAACCCCTACGGCTATGTGGTGGCGGAGAGCGTGGAGGGCATCAACACCGTCAACGGCCACAGCTACTCCGACCCCGCCCTCCGCAGCGAGAACACCAACTTTGCCCTGCTGGTGTCCAACCGCTTCACCGAACCCTTCAACGAGCCGTACCGCTACGGCAAGCACATCGCCAGCCTGTCCAATATGCTGTCCGGCGGAGTGCTGGTGCAGCGGTTTGGCGACCTGGTGAAGGGCGTGCGCACCAACCAACACCGGCTGAGCCAGTCCTTCACCCGGCCCACCCTGAAGGCCGCCATCCCTGGCGACCTGAGCCTGGCCATGCCCAAGCGCCAGCTGGACGACATCATTGAGATGATTTACGCCCTGGATAAGCTGGCCCCCGGCACCGCCAACTATGACACCCTGCTCTACGGCGCGGAGGTGAAGTTCTACTCCAGCCGCATTCAGCTCTCCAACGAGCTGGAGACTCCCATGCCAAACTTCTTCGCCGCCGGAGACGGGGCGGGCACCACCCGTGGCCTGGCCCAGGCCGGGGCCAGCGGTATGCGGGTGGCCAGGGTGATTCTGGAGCGATTGGAGAAAGCGTGACCTGGCGGCGGGCTTCCGCCCTGCCGTTCCGGAAAAGTGGAGAAGAAAGCGGAACTTTTTTGCGGAAAAAGCAAAAAAATCCGGAGAATCCCCTTGCAGCTTTTCGGTTCCCGCATTATAATAGAATCAATGCGGAGGCTACCGCAGCCTATTTCCGATACTCTTAACCAGGAGGTTCTATATTATGTTGGATATTAAAATCGAACTGACCAAATGTCCGAAAGAGAAGCCCGCCGACGAAAGCAAGCTGGGCTTCGGCAAGCTGTTCAGCGACCATATGTTCGTCATGGACTATACCGAGGGCCAGGGCTGGCACGACCCCCGCATCATCCCCTATCAGCCCTTCTCCCTGGACCCCGCCACCGTGGTATTCCACTATGCCCAGGAGATTTTTGAGGGCATGAAGGCTTACCGCACCGCAGAGGACAAAATTCTCCTGTTCCGCCCGGACTGCAACGCCCGCCGCCTGAACGACTCCGCTGACCGCCTGTGCATCCCCAACATTCCGGAGGAGGACTTCATTCAGGCCGTTTCCACCCTGGTCAGCGTGGAGCGGGATTGGGTGCCCCGTTCTGCGGACACCTCCCTGTATATCCGCCCCTACATCTTTGCCACCGATGTGGGCCTGGGCGTTCACGCCTCCAAGCACTATATCTTCTCCATCATCTGCTCCCCCTCCGGCGCGTACTACGCCGAGGGCATCGACCCGGTGCGCATCTATGTAGAGGATGAGTATATCCGTGCTGCCCCCGGTCTCACCGGCTTCACCAAGTGCGGCGGCAACTACGCCGCCTCCATCAAGGCCGGCGAACTGGCCGAGGAGCAGGGCTTTGCCCAGGTGCTGTGGCTGGACGGCGTGGAGAAGAAGTATGTGGAGGAAGTCGGCTCCATGAACATCATGTTCAAGATCTCCGGCAAGATCTACACCGCCGCCTGCGTGGGCACCGTTCTCCCCGGCGTCACCCGCCGCAGCTGCATCGAGCTGTGCAAGGACTGGGGCTATGAGGTCATCGAGGGCAAGCTG
>JAJQFX010000137.1 GCA_021200895.1 Clostridiales bacterium
TGGTTTTATCATACGCTTACTTTGTGAACAGTTCATTTCGGGAAAATGAAAATTAGATGAAACTTTTTTCACCGGTTTTAAAGACGCTCACATCTCCCGGCGGCCCTCCAGCGCCCGCACCAGGGTGGCGTCGTCCGCATACTCCAGATGGCTGCCCACCGGGATGCCGTAGGCCAGCCGGGTGATTTTGCAGCCGAAGGGCTTCAGGAGCCGGGAAAGGTACATGGCGGTGGTCTCCCCCTCGGTGTCCGGGTTGGTGGCCATGATGATCTCCTGCACGCTGCCGCCTGCCACCCGGTTCACCAGGGGCTGAATCTCCAAATCGTCCGGCCCCACATGGTTCATGGGGGAGATGACGCCGTGGAGGACGTGATAGGCGCCGTTATACTCGCCGCTGCGCTCCATGGCCACCACATCCTTGGGGTCGGCCACCACGCAGACCGTGGACTGATCCCGCTTATAGCTGGAGCAGATGGCGCAGGGGCCGTCCCCCTGGGTCAGGTTCCGGCACACGGGGCACAGCGTCACCGTGTGCTTGGCGTCCATGATGGCGTCCGCAAACTCCTGGGCTTCGCCCTCCGGCAGGTTCAGCACATAGAAGGCCAGCCGCTGGGCGGACTTCGTCCCGATGCCGGGCAGGCGGGCGAACTGCTCCACCAGTTTCTCCAGCGCAGGGGGAAAATATTGCATACAGGCTCCTCCTCCCGGGCCGCGGCCCGCTGTGAGTTCTCCGCCGCACCCTCCCGGGGCGGACGGCATAGGATAGGATGCGGCAGGCCCAGAGAAAATGAGTGTGCCTGCCGCTTGCGATAGCCGTCCCCGCAGTCTGCGGGGGCGGCGCTGATTGTTCCGTTTTGGTTACATAATGGTCAGCACTTCCTGGGCGTCGTAGCCCTCCTGCCGCAGAGCCTCCAGGATGCTGTGCTTGTGGCTGTGGCCGAAGGCCTCCAGCGTCACCTTCAGCTCCACGCCCTGCTGGCGGTTCACGTTGACGAACTGGTTATGCTCCAGCTTGATGATGTTGCCGTTCTGCCCGGCCACAATGCCCGCTACCCGCAGCAGCTCGCCGGGGCGGTCCGGCAGGTGGACGGAGAAGGTGAATACCCGCCCCCGGCCGATGAGGCCGTGCTGAATCAGGCTGGACATGGTGATGACATCCATGTTGCCACCGGTCATAATGGCTACCACGTTCTGATTCTGAATCCCCAACTCCTCCAGGTGGGACAGGGCGGCTACCGTCAGCAGCCCGGCGGTCTCCACAATCATCTTATGCTTCTCCGTCATGTCCAGGAAACAGGAAACCAGTTCGTCGTCGTCAATGGTCAGGATTTCGTCCACGTTCTCCTGGATGTAAGGCAGCACCTTGTCACCCGGCGTCTTTACCGCTACGCCGTCGGCAATGGTCTGGACGGGGATGGTCACCACATGACCGGCCTCCACGCTGGCCTTCATGCTGGCCGCGCCGGAGGGCTCCACGCCGATGACCTTGACCCCGGGGTTCAGCAGCTTGGCGTAGGTGGATACGCCACTGGCCAGCCCGCCGCCGCCGATGGGCACCAGAATCACGTTGACATCCGGCAGGTCGGAGAAGATCTCATAGGAAATGGTGCCCTGGCCGGTGGCCACCCGCAGGTCGTTAAAGGGGTGGATGTAGGTCAGGCCCTGCTCCTCCGCCAGGCGGGCGGCCTCCTCCGCCGCATCGTCAAAGGCCAGGCCGTGAAGCACCACGTTGGCCCCGTAGCTCTTGGTGTTGTTCACCTTAATTAAAGGAGTGGTGGTGGGCATGACGATGGTGGCCTGCACCCCGGCGGCCTGAGCGGCGTAGGCCACGCCCTGGGCATGGTTGCCCGCGCTGGCCGTGACCAGGCCCGCCGCTTTCTCCTCCTCCGTCAGGGTGGAGATGGTATAGTAAGCGCCGCGAATCTTATACGCACCGGTGACCTGCATATTCTCCGGCTTCAGATAGACCTGGTTGCCGGACAGGCCGGAGTAAAAGTCGCTGTAAATCAGGTTGGTGGGGCGGGTGACGCCCACCAGCACCTCCCGTGCCGCTTTGAAATCGTTCAATGTCATCATAACTGAAAAGCTCCATTCCGTCCCGCCGGGATGGCCGAAACCGGGCCAAAACGGGCGGGCTGCGTTCTCTCTGGCCCTCCTGGGGATATGGAGGACAGTCAACAGTTCTATTTTAGGCGCTTTTCCTGCAAAAGTCAATCCATGATGTGACGATTCCGGTCACTTCCGGCGGGAAACCTGCGTCTAAATCGCAAACCGGGGCCGCCTAGAGCAGCGAAATCTCTATCCCCACCACGCCGCACTGCCGCTGCCGCTCCGGGGGATAGTAGCGCTCCATATCGGCGGGGGAGGCCTGGGCCACCGTCTCCGCCGTATAGCCGCAGCGCAGCAGGGGGAGGCTCTCGTACAGTGCCTCAAAGGACGGGAAGGGATACAGCGCCTCCACCCTTGCCGTTATGGTTTGGCTGGTGTCCGCTGTGCTGGTGAAACAAATAGTGTCCCCCACCGCGATTTGCCGCCGCTTTGCGTCGTAGAGCCGCAGCTCGATGGTTTTGGCCCCGCTTTTGATTTGCGCGAACGGGGTCGGGTTTAGCTTCATGGTGTGATTCATTTTTATCGTTTGGGCGGTGACCCGTTCCTTTCCGAGTTTTCTGGGAAAAGAATATCATACCGCCGGGAGATTTGCAAGCGGTGCAATTTCCTCATCATCTGACCTGTATCTTTTTTCTTGATCTGGCACTTTGCAACAGGTCAGCCTTTGTATTATAGTGAAGGGACAGACCAATAAAGGCAGGAACCCCCATGACATCCCACAACAATCAGAAGAAGGCCGCCATCATCAACGACTTCACCGGCTTCGGCCGCTGTTCCATCGCCGTTGCGCTGCCCATCCTCTCCGCGATGAAGATTCAGTGCTGCCCGCTGCCCACCGCCATCTTCTCCAACCACACCGGCTTCCCCAGCTGCCACTGGACGGACTACACTGGCCACATGGCCCCCTACATGATGGAGTGGGAGAAGCTGGGGCTGGAATTCCAGGCCATCGCCACCGGCTTCCTGGGCTCTGACGCGCAGATAGACCTGGTGAAGCAGTTCCTGACGGTCTTCAAGGGGCCGGACACCATCGCGGTCATCGACCCGGTCATGGGCGACTATGGTAAGCTGTACGCCACCTACACCCCCGACCTGGCGCGGCGGATGCGGGAACTGGTGGCCTTTGCCGACATCCTGACCCCCAACCTGACGGAAGCCTGCATCCTGACGGGCAGGGACTTTCGCCCCGCCCCCTCGGAGGCTGAACTCACCGCCATGTGCGAGGCGCTGTCCGACCTTGGGCCGGACAGAATCGTCGTCTCCGGTCTGGAGATGGGGGAGGAACTGGGCAACTTCGTCTACCAGCGGGGCAAGCCCCCGCAGCTTTTGACCCAGCCCAGGGTGGGGGACTACCGCAGCGGCACCGGCGACGTGTTCTCCGCCATCCTCACCGGGGATGCGGTGAACGGCGTAGACTTCGCCGCCTCCGTGCAGCACGCCGCCGCCTTCGTCGCCAAGGCAATTCAGCGCTCCATTGAGTTGGAAATTCCCCTGACCGACGGCGTCGCCTTTGAGGAACTGCTGGGGGAATTGATTCCCGGCGACCCCGCCGCTATCTCATCCAAAGGAGCGATTCACCCATGACCATCACCTATCAAGTAAAAAACGGCATCTATGTGAACATGACCAACCGCTGCCCCTGCGCCTGCACCTTCTGCCTGCGGCAGAACGGCCCAGGCGTCTACGGCTCCGACTCCCTGTGGCTGGAGCGGGAACCCACCGTGGAGGAGGTCTGCGCCGACCTGGACAGGTGGAACCTGGCGGACTATGACGAGGTGGTGTTCTGTGGCTACGGGGAGCCCACCGAGCGGCTGGACGACCTGCTGGCGGTGGCCGCCCACATCCGCGCCACAGCCTCCATCCCCATCCGCATCAACACCAACGGCCTGGCCGACCTGATTGCCGGGGAGCCGGTGGGCTACAAGCTGGAGGGTCTCATTGACACCGTTTCCATCAGCCTGAACACCCCGGACGCGGCGGAATACCTTGCCATTGTTCGCCCCCGATTCGGGGAACAGTCCTATGACGCCATGCTGCGCTTCACCCAGGACTGCACCCGTTACGTCCCCAACGTGGTGATGACGGTGGTAGGGGAGCCGGTCACCAGTGTGGAGGCCCAGGCCAAATGCCAGGCCATCTGCGACCGGCTGGGGGTGCGCCTTCGCGTCCGGCCCTATGAAGGATAAAACAGCGCTATATCAAAACGGCAACGAACAACACCCGGCTTCGTGCAGAAGCCGGGTGTTGGCGTAAACGGGGATATATGGCAAGGCGCTGTGTTGGCGGAGGTTCCGTGTATGCAGCGGTTCCCGCCTTGACAGTGGAAAAAAAGTGGGGTATGATGGGAAGGAAAGTGAGGAGAACACAATGAGGGTAGTTGTAAAGGTCGGCACGTCCACGCTGGCCCACCCGTCGGGATGCCTGAACATCCGTCAGGTGGAGAAGATGTGCAAGGTGCTGAGCGATTTGAAAAACGCCGGGCACGAGGTGATTCTGGTGTCCTCCGGGGCCATCGCCATGGGCATGGGGAAGCTCCCCCTGCTGGAGCGGCCTAAGGATATGCCCACCAAGCAGGCTACTGCCGCCGTGGGCCAGTGCGAACTGATGTATATCTATGATAAGCTGTTCTCGGAATACAACCATGTGGTGGCCCAGCTGCTGGTCACCGGCGAGGATCTGGAGCATGAGGACCGCTGCCAGAACATCCAGAACACCCTGTTCCGGCTGCTGGAGCTGAAGGTGCTGCCCATCGTCAACGAGAATGACACCATCGCCACCCAGGAAATCGCCGTGGGGGATAACGACACCCTCTCCGCCATCGTGGCGGTGCGGATGAAGGCGGAACTGCTGGTCATCCTCAGCGACATTGACGGCCTCTACACCGCCAACCCCAAGGAGGATTCCGGGGCGCGGCTGATTCCCGTGGTGTGGGAATTGGACGAGAAAATCGAAAAGTTGGCGGGAGAGGGGTGCGGCCCTCTGGGCACCGGCGGCATGGTAACGAAACTTCACGCCGCCCGGCTTGCCACCGCACAGGGAACGGACGTGGTGATTGCCAACGGGCAGTCCCCGGAGCTGCTCTATGACATCTTGGACGGGGCAGCGGTAGGTACACGCTTCATCGGAAGGAGGACGGAATGACAACACAGGAAATCTTAATCGCCGCGAAAGCGGCAAAACCGGCCCTGGCTGCCCTGAGCAGCGAGGAGAAAAACGCCGCGCTGCTGGCTATGGCGGAAGAACTGACCGCCCAGCAGGAGGCCATTCTCCAGGCGAACCTGACGGATTTGGAGGCCGCGAAGGGCACCATCCCCGACGTAATGCTGGACCGGCTGGCTCTCAGCGAGGCCCGCATCGCGGGCATGGCGGAGGGCATCCGCCAGGTGGCAGAGCTGCCTGACCCGGTGGGGCAGGTGCTGAAACGGGTGGAACGGCCCAACGGCCTGGTGATCGAAAAGCGGATGGTGCCCATGGGCGTCATCGCCATCATCTACGAGAGCCGACCCAACGTCACCTCCGACGCGGCGGCGCTGGCCCTGAAGGCGGGCAGCGCCTGCGTCCTCCGGGGCGGCAAGGAGGCCTTCCACAGCGCCTACGCCATCGTACAGGCGTTGAAGGCGGGGCTGCGGCAGGTGGGTCTGCCGGAGGATTTGGTAAACATCGTGGAGGACACCACCCGGAAAAGCTCTACTGAGCTGATGACCGCCGTGGGCTATGTGGACCTGCTGATTCCCAGAGGCGGCCCCGGCCTCATCCGCGCCTGCGTGGAGAACGCCACCGTCCCCTGCATCCAGACCGGCACCGGCATCTGCCACGTCTATGTGGACGCCTCCGCCGATGTGGACATGGCGGTGAATATCATTGAGAACGCCAAGGCCAGCCGCCCCTCCGTCTGCAACGCGGAGGAGGTCTGCGTGGTGCATAAGGCGGCGGCCCCCCGGTTCCTGCCCGCCCTGCAAAAACGGCTGACCGAGGAGCGGGCCGCGGCGGGCAAGCCCCCGGTGGAGCTGCGGCTGGACGAGGGGGCGGCGCTGCTGATTCCCGGTACCCCGGCGGGGGAGAAGGACTTCGACACCGAGTTCCTGGACTATGTGCTGGCCGTCAAGCTGGTGGACAGCGTGGAGGAGGCCATCGCCCACATCAACCGCCACTCCACCGGCCACAGCGAGGCCATCATCACCCAGGACGCTGCCTCCGCAGAGCGGTTCGTGGCGGAGGTGGACAGCGCGGCGGTCTACGTCAACGCCTCCACCCGCTTCACCGACGGCGGGGAGTTCGGCCTGGGCTGCGAGATGGGCATCTCCACCCAGAAGCTCCACGCCAGAGGCCCCATGGGGCTGGAGGAGCTTTGCACCTACAAGTACATCATCCACGGCAGCGGACAGATTCGATAATGCAGTTGGCCCTGTGCGGGAGGAAACCCTGCACAGGGCCTTTTTTGCCGGGAGGAAACGGTGTGGCACCCTTGACATCCCGGGTTACTTCCGATAGAATAGAACATCATTGTTTGTCGAGAAAGGGAATATTTACCATGCAGGAAGAGAAGAACAAGCAGAGCAAACTCAGCTCCTGGGGGCTGATGAAGCGGTTCCTGCCCTATATGGCCCGGTATAAGGGCGTGATGGTCTTTGACCTGTTCTGTGCGTCCATGACCACGCTGTGCGACATCGTGCTGCCCCAAATCATGAGCTACCTGACCAACAGCGCCACCGATGCGGAGGTGGAGCTCACCGCCGCGGCAGTGTGGAAGATGGCGGCGCTATACCTGGTGCTGCGGGTCATTGACGCCGCCGCCAACTACTATATGCAGAGCACCGGCCACATCATGGGTTGTTACATCGAGACGGATATGCGCCGGGATGCCTTCGGCCATTTGCAGCGCCTCAGCACCACCTATTACTCCAACACCAAGGTGGGCCAAATCATGGGCCGCATCACCAACGACCTGTTCGACGTGACGGAGTTTGCCCACCACTGCCCGGAGGAGTTCTTCATCGCCGCCATCAAGGCGGCAGCCTCCTTCATCATCCTGTGCCAGGCCGACGTGATGCTGACGCTGGTGGTGTTCCTCTGTGTGCCGCTGATGCTGGTGGTCTCCGTCTACCTGAACGGCAGGCTGAAGCGGGTGTACCGGCTCCAGCGGTTCCAAATCGGCGAACTGAACGCCGCCATTGAGGACAGCCTCCTGGGTCAGCAGGTGGTGAAGGCTTTTGCAGTGGAGCGGCAGGAGCAGGAGAAGTTTGAGGAGAGCAACCAGCAGTTCCTGGCCATCAAGAAGAAGGGCTACTACGCCATGGCCGCCTTTGGCACCTCCACCCGGCTGTTTGACGGGCTGATGTACCTGGTGGTCATTGTGGCGGGCGGGCTGTCCCTGGTCTACGGGCGCATCAGCGCGGGAGATTTGGTGGCCTATGTTCTGTACGTCTCCACCCTGATTGCCACCATCCGGCGCATCGTGGAGTTTGCCGAGCAATTCCAGCGGGGTATGACCGGCATCGAGCGCTTCCTGGAAATCATGGACACCCCCATTGAGATTCAGGACGCGGAGGATGCCGTGCCCCTGGAGGTCAGGGAGGGCGGCATCGGCTTTCACGATGTCAGCTTCGAGTATCCGGACGACCATAACAAGGTGCTGCGCCATGTGGAGCTGAACATCCGCCCCGGGGAGAATCTGGCGCTGGTGGGCCCCTCCGGCGGGGGCAAGACCACCCTGTGCAACCTGATCCCCCGGTTCTACGACGTGACCAGCGGCCAGATTTTAATTGACGGCCAGGACATCCGCCAGGTGACGCTGGAGAGCCTGCGGAAGTCCATCGGCGTGGTGCAGCAGGACGTGTACCTGTTCAGCGGCACCGTGGCGGAGAACATCTCTTACGGCAAGCCGGAGGCCAGCCGGGCGGAAATCGAGGAGGCGGCCCGGCTGGCCGGTGCGGAGGAGTTCATCCTCCAGCTGAAGGACGGCTATGACACCTATGTGGGCGAGCGGGGCGTGAAGCTGTCCGGCGGGCAGAAGCAGCGCCTCTCCATTGCCCGGGTGTTTTTGAAGAATCCGCCCATCCTGCTGTTGGACGAGGCCACCAGCGCCCTGGACAATGAGAGCGAGGTGCTGGTGGGCCAGAGCCTGGATAAGCTGGCCAAAGGCCGCACTACCCTGACCATCGCCCACCGCCTGACCACCATCAAGAACGCAGACCGCATCCTGGTGCTGGGCAAGCGTGGCATTGAGGAAGAGGGCAATCATCAGGAGCTGCTGGCCCAAAAGGGCATCTATTACCGGCTGTGGAACGGCCTGGTGGAAGGGCAGACCCTGTAAAGACCTGAAAAAAGCCGCTGACGAAGGGGGGAGACAGATGGAGGAGCAGGAGCGCCAGCTTCTGGAGCAGATGCTCACCCGGAGCTGCGGCAAAGGGACGGAGGCCGGGCCGGTGACGGAGCGGCTGCTGGCGGAGTTTGGCTCCCTGTACGATGTGCTGCACGCCTCCCCCAATGCCCTGGAGCAGGTGGAGGGAGTGAGCGAGGGGTTCATCCGGTTCACCCAACTGACTGCCGCCATATTCGAGTACTGCCATCGGCAGGAGCAGGATCAGCGCGAAATGCTCCAAAGCCCCCGGGACGCGATAGCATATCTGCGCCCGTACTTCTTCTCCGCGGAGCGGGAGCAGCTTTATCTGCTCCTTCTGGACGGGAGAAACCGGGTGAAGGTCTGCCACCATTTGGCCCAGGGAGCGCTGGACTCCGTTCCTATGGACTTCGGCGCCATCGTGAAGCTGACCCTGGAGAGCGGGGCCAGCGGCGTGATTCTATCCCACTGTCATATCAGCACCTCAGAGCAGCCATCTGAGGCCGATTTGAGGGTCACGGCGCAGCTAAAGCAGGTGCTGGACGACCTGGGCGTCAGGCTGGTGGATCATATCATCTTCGCGGACGGGGCGGAAGCCTCCATGGCGGAGTTGGGGCTGTTGGGCCGGACAGCGGAGCAGCTTTACGGGCCGGACGGCTCCACGAACGCAGAACAATAACGCAGAGGAGACAGACATTCAGTCTGTCTCCTCTGCGTTTTCCTGTGGATAAACGGTTTGGCCGTCCAACGCGGTGGCGTCTGAGGTGTGGAACCGGACGGCATTCACCCCCTCCACCTGGCAGAGGGATTCCACAATGCTTTCCTGCCACAGGCCACCGTTTTGCAGGATGCACTCTGTCCAGCTGTCCGGCAGCTGCACCTCGCAAATCCCCTGGGAGACGGACACCTCCGCGCTGGAGAAGCTGGCCTCTGGAAAGACGCTGTAGTCAGAGGAACCAACGCACAGGGCTTCCAGGATGGCGATGCACCAGGTTCGGGAGGCGGTGCCAAAGACGGACAGCTCCCGGTAGTCCGCCTCCAGCGCGGTGCCGTCCGCGTTGGGGAAGTATAGCTGTACGGCAAAGGTGACCGGGTCGGACACAGCCCCCCGCAGCATGGCCTGTTCCTGGGTCAGGACGCCGCTTGGCCCGTTGGGCAGAGGGCTGCCCTCCAGCAGCAGGAGAAGGCCGTCTACCCCGTCCAGCTGGCACAGGGTCAGCACCAGGCTGTAGTTCGCGGCGGTCAGCGCGCTGCCGGACAGCTTGCCGTATTCCTCACTGAAATTCAGGGTCAGTACGCTGCCCGAAAGCTCGCAGCTCAGCAGCCGGACAGAGGACGGGAAGGGGGAGGTCTGGGTGGCCAGTTCCGGGCCGTCCAGCAGGGCGTTCACCAGCTGGCTGGCGGCTGCCTCGCAGTCGCTCGTGTCCACGGTCAGGGTGGCGTCGCTGCTATAGATGCTCCCGGACTCCGCCTCGGCGGAGAGGAAGTAGAGGGCCAGCGTCGTCCCGGATTTCGCCTGGGTGCTGCCGCCGCACCCGCAGAGGGAGAGGGCCAGCAGCAGGGAGAGTAACCCGCAGATGCCTTTCTTCATAGCGATGCCTCCTCCTGTGCCAGTGGGAAGGTGACGAGGAACCAGGTGCCCCGCTCCGCGCCGGGGCCGAGGGTGATGTCGCCGCCCCAGCGCTTCACCGTGTCCCAGACGATGGACAGCCCCAGCCCGGTTCCTCCGGCGGCCCGGGAGCGGGCCTCGTCCACCCGGAAGAAGCGGTCAAAGACCTTGTCCCGGTCTGCCTCCGGGATGCCGATGCCGGTATCCTCCACCCGGAGCTGCACCTTGCCTTCCGCCTGCCAGGCGGAGACGTTGACGCTGCCGCCGGGGAGGTTGTATTTCACGGCGTTTTCCATCAGGTTGAAGAGGATTTGGTACAGGTCGTCCTCATTGGAGCGCACCGGGCACCGCTCCTCCAGGTGCAGCTGAATCGTTACATCCCGCTCTCGGGCCACCGGCTCCAGCAGGTGGGCGGCATCCCGCACGGAATCCCGCACATCCAGCACGGCGGAGGGCACCTCCTGGCCGTCGTCCAGCCGGGTCAGCACCAGCAGGGCCTCGGTGATGCGGCTCAGGCGCTGGGCCTCGTCCCCGATGTCGGCCACAAACTCCTTCGTGGTGGCCATATCGATTTGGTCGCTTTGCAGGATGGAGTCGGTCAGCAGGCGGATGGAGGCCAGAGGGGTTTTCAGTTCGTGGGAGGCATCGGAGACGAAGCGCCGCCGCACCTCGTCGGTCTGCTCCAGCCGCTCCGCCAGCTCGTTGAACTCCTCGGCCAGCAGGGCCAGCTCGTCTTTGCCCCGTAGGTCTGCCCGATACTGGTACTCGCCCTCCCGCAGCACCGCGATGCCGGACAGCAGGCGGCTGATGCCGCTGGTCATGCGGTGGCTCAGGAAGATGCTGAACAGCACGGCGATGGCGAAGAACAGGACGGACAGCTTCCACAGGTTGTCCTGCAAGCCTTGCAGCATTTCCGCCTGCTCCACATCGTATTCGTAGACATAGACCGCGCCGATGATAACGTTGCGGTACACCACCGGGGAGGCGGCCCCGCTGCGGAACGCCCCGTCCTGGTAGGCGCTTTGAAAGACCACGTTCCCCGCCAGCGCCTGGGTGACCTCCGCAAACAGGGCGTAGCGGGTGACGCTGGCCTCGTCCGTGGCGGTGTCGTACAAAATCAGGCCGCTGTCATCCGTCACCAGCACACGGGTCAGGCCGTCGTCGTTCAGCGCCGACATGACCTGGGCCACGCCGTCCGCCTGTAACTCCTGCAATTCGGATAGGTAGGAGGCCATGACGGAGGTCTGGCTCTCCAGAGTACTCTGCTTGTTCCGGAAAATCAGGTTCTGGGTGGCCAGCATGGGGTAGGTGTTCAGCAGCACCAGCAGTACGGAGATGATAACGATGTAGGAGACGATGAATTTGAAGCGCAGGCTGTGGGGAAAGGACACGTCCTTCCTCTGATGCTTGTTCACGCGGCTTGGCCTCCCTTCTATGGATGGAGTGTGGGGGAACGCTTATCAGCGGGGGGACAGGTAGTAGCCTACCCCCCACTTGGTCAGAATCAGCTTCGGGTTGGCGCTGTCCTGCTCCAGCTTTTCCCGCAGGCGGCGGACGTGGACGTCTACGGTGCGGTAATCTCCCTGATAATCATAGCCCCAGACCTTGTCCAGCAGCCGCTCCCGGCTGTAGACATAGCCGGGGTTGTGCATCAGCAGGGAGATCAGGTCGAACTCTCTGGCGGTCAGCTCCACCCGCTGGCCGTCCTTCCAGGCGCAGCGCTGCCCCTCGTCCAGGGAGACGCCGCCCCGGGACAGGGCCTCCGGCTCCGTCTGGGCGGCCTTGCCGCTGTTGGCCCGGCGGAGCAGGGCCTTGATGCGGGCTTTCAGTTCCAGGATGTTGAAGGGCTTGGTCACATAATCGTCTGCGCCGCACTCAAAGCCCATCAGCTTGTCCATATCCTCGCTCCGGGCGGTGAGCATGATGATGGGCACGTCGGAAAAGGTGCGGATCTGTACGCAGGCGTCCAGGCCGTCTAGCTTGGGCATCATCAGATCCAGGATGATAAGGTCGGGGTGCTCTGTCCTGGCCAGGGCTACGGCTTCCTCCCCGTCTCCGCCGGTGATGACCTCATAGCCCTCGTTCTCCAGGTTGAACTTGATGCCCTTGACGATGATGCGCTCATCGTCCACTACTAATAATTTCATTGACTTCCTCCAGGCGGAACGGACGATGCGGATTTGGCGCGCCTGTCCGTATTTCCAGAAATTTCAGATTATTTTTAGAATTCCGCGTTGCATGGGCGGTCTGCTTCTGCTATAATAAACTTAGTGTGTGTTCAGCAGCGCGGTGCTCCGGCTTTGGCGTGGCTGTGCAGCCGCCCTGCGTTTATTATAGCATATTTGACAGAGGTTTCCTATGAAAAAGATAAAAGTTCTCTCCTTTTTTTGCGCGTTTTTTCTTTGCGTGACTGCGCTGACCGCTCCGGCGGCGGCGCTGAGCCGTTCCGCCTCGGATATTTTGGAAAGTATGGAGGTAGAGGCCCAGGCGGCCCTGCTGGTGGATGCGGATACGGACGTGATTTTTTACGAGCAGAACGCCTATGATACGGTGTATCCCGCCTCCATCACCAAGGTGATGACGGCGGTGTGCGTGTTCCGGGCCATTGAGGACGGCCAGCTGAGCTTGGATACCGAGGTCACCGCCCAGTCGGACTGCTGGGACGGGCTGGACTATACCAGCTCCAACGCCAACATTCGGGAGGGCGAGGTCCTCACTGTAGAGGATCTGCTGTACTGTATGCTGGTGGCCTCCGCCAACGAGGCGGCCAACATCCTGGCGACGGCGGTGTCCGGCAGCATTGACGACTTTGTGACGCTGATGAACGAGACAGCCGCAGAGCTGGGCTGCACCGGCACCCACTTCGTCAACCCCCACGGTATGCCGGACGATGACCATTACACTACCTGTTACGACCTGTACTTAATGGCGAAGGAAGCCATGCGCTTTGACGATTTCCAGACCATCGTCAAGAGCAAGGAGTGCTATATCGACCCCACCAACCGCTCCGAGCAGCGGCACTACTATAATACCAACGGTCTGCTGTCCAACCTGAAATACATCGGCTACGTCTACGATAAGTGCATCGGCATCAAGACCGGCTCCACTGACGACGCGGGCTACTGCCTGATGGCCGCTGCGGAGGAGGACGGTCAGATGCTCATCTCCGTGGTCATGGGCTGCGAGAATCCGGTGGTGGACGGGACGACTCAGCGGCTGCAATTCAGCGAATCCTCCCGCCTGCTGGAGTGGGGATTTGAGAACTTCTCCACCATCACCATCCTGGAGGAGAATGAGCCGGAGGGCACCGTGCCCGTCACGCTCAGCGACGAGACAGACTATGTGACGGTGGTGGCGGCGGAGACCCTGGAGGCGCAGCTGCCCAATGACATCACCGCGGACGACTTCCGGAAGGACATCAACCTCATCAGCGAGGTGGAGGCTCCGGTCACCAAGGGAGACGTACTGGGTACCATGACCCTGACCCTGGACGGGACGGAGTACGGCACGGTGAATCTGGTGGCGGCCAACGATGTGGCGGTGTCCGAGGTGCTGCTGAGGAAAGCCCAGCTGGAGACGCTGGCCGGTCAGTGGTGGATGAAAATCGTCTTTTTGGTGGCGGGGCTGGTGCTGCTGCTGGTGCTGCTGCGGCTGCTGGTGTTCCGCCCGAAGAAGAAGAGTCGGTACGGCTCATCCAGCGGCGCCCGGCGGAGCAACTACCGGGGCGGACGCAGGAGGTAAGCGTTCTAACATGTTGAGCAACTGAAGACGGAATCGTAACATTGCCCTCAACTGCCGATAGCGGCAGTTGAGGGCTGTTTATTATAAATTGACTGTATTAAAAGCCCTGACAGCCCCCAAATAGGAGAATAGTGTTGAAAAGGACGAAAATTCTGCTATAATGACCTCAAGGAGAGAGAGTACAGGAGGGAAAACTCATTGTATGTAGTAGGAGAAATTGATATTGAGAAATATCACGTGGTATCTGACAGAATCAGAACAAGTGAGGTCATTATAACAGATGAACGAATAGCACACATTCAAAAACGGCATCCAAATGATTATGAACGCTATTCTAGGTATATGGAAGATATTGTAAAGAATCCACAGTATATTTTGGAAGCAAATAAGCCTAACACAGCGGTTTTGTTGAAAGAATATAGAAATGATGATGAACGTATACAACTCATCTTAAGGCTTGCCATTGAAGAGGATCCACAGGGCTATAAAAATTCTGTGATTACTTTCCTGAGAATTGAAAAAAAGCGATTTGAACGGTACCTGCGCACAAAGAAAATCCTTTACAAATCAGAATGAATGGGGTATAATATAGACAGAATAGAAAAGGTCACTTGAGGTGGTCAATTTCGTGGCAGCCACACGCCGCTGGTACTGACAGGGGGAACCCGAGAGATGCAGGAGAACGCCACGCCTGCCAAGTGACCGAACCTATTGGGGGCTGCTTTCCGGCAGCCTCTTCGTTTTACAGGAAGACAATCAGGAACCGCACGGCTTTTGCCGTGCGGTTCCCTTATGCCCAAATTTCCTGACGGCATAAAGACGCCGGAGAAAGTGATGCAATTTCCCTCTTTTCTTTTCTTCCCAAATGCGATATAATAGGGCAAATTACAGAGGTGCCGCCGATGCCGCGTGAAAGCGGGGCGAGGCGGACGCCGCATAGCAGTCTGTCAATCGGGAATACCAGGGAGGGGATTCACGTGAGCAAACAGGAACGTAAGCAAATCAAAACAGAGGACGCGCTTCCTTCGGAGGAGGAGGGCTATCCGCTGGTCTGCTTCGCCAACCGGGAGCTGTCCTGGCTGAAATTTAACGAGCGGGTGCTGGAGGAAGCCTGCGCCCCGGAGAACCCGCTGGGGGAGCAGCTCTCCTTCGCCGCCATCTTCCAGAGCAATCTGGATGAGTTCTTCATGGTGCGGGTGGGCAGCATTTATGACCATTTGGGGACGGACTTCCGGGAGAACAAAACCAGTATGTCCGCCCGGGAGCAGCTGGACGCCATTCTGGCCGATGTGAAGGGACTGCTCAAGCGCAAGGACGTCGTGTATGCCCAGCTTGTGGAGAAGCTCAGGGAGAACGGCCTGGAGATATGCACCTTCAACGCCCTGACCGACAAGGAGAAGCGGGCGCTGGAGAAGTACTTCCTGGTGGATGTGCTGCCTCTGCTCTCGCCTCAAATCGTGGCCCCTAAGCAGCCCTTCCCCTTCCTGCAAAACGAGCATATCTACGCCGTCATCACCCTAAAGACCAAGAGCGGCAACAATCGCCTGGGCATTGTCCCCTGTACAGGCGGGGTGCTGAAGCGGCTGATTCCCGTGCCGGGGAGCGACAGCCGTTATATCCTGATGGAGGATCTGATCCTCCAGTTCGCCACGCTGGAGTTTGAGCATTACCGCATTGTGAGCAAGTCGCTGATCCGCATCACCCGCAACGCGGACATCTCCGTGGACGATATGTTCAGCGACGTGGAGGACCACAAGGCCAACTACCGCAAGACCATGGAGAAGATGATTCGGATGCGGCGGAAGCTGTCCCCCATCAAGCTGGAATTTCAGGGGCATATTGACAACACCGTGGTGGATACCATCAGCAAGCACCTGAACCTGCCGAAGAAGCAGATGTTCCGATCCAACGCTCCGCTGGACCTGTCCTTCCTGTATCTGGTGCGGGACGCGCTGCGGGACCGCCGGGAGCTGTTCTTCCCCCGCCGCAGCCCGCAGAGGAACCCCGCCATCGACAGCCATCGGCCAATCATTCCGCAGATTCAGGAGAAGGATAAGCTCTTGTCCTATCCTTATGAGAGTATGCGTCCCTTCCTGCGGCTGCTGGAGGAGGCGGGCAGCGACCCGGCGGTGACCTCCATCCGCATTACCCTTTACCGGGTGGCCCACAACAGCCTGGTGGTGGACGCCCTGGCCCGGGCCGCCGAAAACGGGAAAGAGGTGCTGGCCCTGGTGGAGCTGCGGGCCAGATTTGACGAGGAGAACAACCTGGACTGCTCCCAGGTGCTGGAGGAGGCCGGCTGCCGTATCATCTACGGCCTGGACGGCATGAAGACCCACTCCAAGCTGTGTCTGATTACCCGGCAGACGGAGGAGGGCATTCAATATATCACCCAGGCGGGCACCGGCAACTACAGCGAAAGCACGGCGAAGCAGTACACCGACCTGTGCCTGATGACCGCCAATCCGGAAATCGGGCGGGAAGCTGCCAGCATCTTCCACTCCCTCTGCCTGGGGGAGACCATTGAAACCACCCAACACCTGCTGGTGGCCCCGCACTGCCTCCAGAACCGCCTGCTTGACCTGATCGACGGACAAATTGCCGTGGCAAAGGCGGGGGGACAGGGCTATGTGGGCATCAAGTGCAACTCCGTCACCGATAAGGTGCTGATCGAAAAGCTGATCGAAGCCTCCCAGGCCGGGGTACGGGTGGAGATGATCGTCCGGGGCATCGCCTGCCTGGTCTCCGGCATCGCCGGATTTACCGACCACATCCAAATCATCAGCATCGTGGGCCGTTTCCTGGAGCACAGCCGGGTCTACATCTTCGGAACAAACGGCACGGAGCAGATTTACATTTCCTCCGCCGACTTTATGACCCGCAACACTACCCGGCGGGTGGAGGTGGCCACCCCCATCTATGACCCGGACCTGAAGGCGCAGCTGCTCCAGATGTTCCACATCATGTGGAATGACAATGTGAAGGTGCGGGTGCAGTCCTCGGACGGCACCTACCACCGGAAGGATGAGCCGGAGCAGCCGCCCCTGAATGCGCAGGAATACTTCTATCAGCAGGCGTATCTCCGGGCGGGGACCCCGCTGCCCACCAACCGGGCAGCAGCTGCCGAAGCGGACAGCACGGGGATGGAAGCGCCCGCAACCGCACCTGCGCCGCAAGTGGAGGAAGCGCCGGTGGAAGCTCCGCCCGAAGCTGTTGCACCTACGCCGGAGAATGTCGGGGCGGAGCCGTCCACGCCCACCCAGCAGCCCCCAGCCGCAGTTGTCCCGCC
>JAJQFX010000207.1 GCA_021200895.1 Clostridiales bacterium
CTTTCTCAGAAATTTTTATACCGTCTGGTAAAGATTCCTTTGAATTTGGTTCAGCACGAAACCTTCCTCGCCGCAACGAATGATAATTTACCACAGGTTTTCGAGTTTGTCAATGGGAAAGTTTCACTTTTTCGACAGTTTTCTACACGGGGCCGGGTGGGTCAATGGCTGCATGCCAATAGGCGCTTGAAAGCCCTCCGAACCAACGCTGCTGCGCTGGTTCGGAGGGCCAGATTCATCGAAGCTTATTTCCTGTAAAGATCCGTCAGCTTACGGAACACGGGCAGCGACCGGCGAATCTGCTCTGTCGGCACACAGTAGGCAACGCGAACGAACCCGGGGCAGCCAAAGCCGCTGCCCGGCACCACCAACAGGTCCAGGCTCTTGGCCTTCTCCGCAAAGGCCACATCATCCGGCTCCAGCGTTTTAGGGAAGGCGTAGAAGGTGCCGCCGGGAGTCACGCAGTCGATGCCCATCTCCCGGAAGCCGTCCAGCAGCAGGCGGCGGTTTTCAGCGTAGACAGACAGGTCGGAGGTGTCCTCGCAGCAATGGGCCGCCACCCGCTGAAGCAGGCTGGGGGCGCAGACATAGCCCAGCGCCCGGCCTGCGCCGGAGACCGCGGCAAAGACCAGCTCGGCGTCCGCGCACTCATCTGGCACCAGCACATAACCGATGCGCTCGCCGGGAAGGGACAGGCTCTTGGAGTAGGAGTAGCACACCAGTGTATCATCATAATATTTGGTCAGGTAGGGAACGAACGCACCGTCAAACACGATTTCCCGATACGGCTCGTCGGAAATCAAATAGATGGGATGGCCGTATGCCTGCTCTTTGGTGCGGAGCAGCTGGGCCAGCGTCTGAATCGTCTCCTCGGAATAGACCACGCCGCAGGGGTTGTTGGGGGAGTTGACGATAAGGCACTTGGTTTTGTCGGTGATGCGCTCCTCCAGCGCCGCGAAGTCGATTTGGAACGCCTCCGTGTCAGCGGGCACCAGCACCATTTTTGCACCGGTATGCTCGATAAACACCTGGTATTCCGGGAAGTAGGGAGCGATCACGATCACCTCGTCCCAAGGAAGGCACAGGCCGTTCAGGGAGCAGGTCAGGGAGGCCGCAGCGCCGCAGGTCATGTACAGATTCTTGCCGGAGAAGCTGGTGCCCTGGCGGCGATTGATGGAGGCCGCGATGGTATCCCGCACGTCCTGGGCGCCCGGCGCACTGGTGTAGCCGTGGAGCAGGACAGGGTCGCTGGTCTGCACCAAATCCACAATGGTCTCATTCACGCTGGCCGGCGCGGGTACACTGGGATTGCCCAGGGAAAAGTCAAACACGTTTTCCCGCCCCACCACGGCGGCCCGCTGGTTGCCGTATTCAAACAGCTCACGAATGACGGAGCGGGCAGTGCCCAGCCCTACCATTTTTTCATTTAACATAGGGATTGCCTCCTAAGTGAAACCTGCCTCCCGGATTTGGAGCGCCGGTTTTTTGATTCTGATGGCATTATACCACTTTGTATCCCAGAAAAAAAGCACCTTGTCCGATTTTCCCAAATTTTTACCCATCCGGCGGGGCGGGCAAAAGGGAACCCCTTCCCTATCGGCATCCGTGCAAACCGCACGTCAACTGCCGCAGAAAAGAGGTTCCCAGACAATTCACTTTGCACGCTGCATCGGCTTATGTACAGACGCTTTGCGCAGGCTGCGCCGCCGAAGCCACAGCTCCATGACATTATTCAGTATCATTGTCAGCGCGACGCCGCATACAACATCTACTGCGGAATGTTGATCCAGCAGCACGGTAGCCAGGCAGATGCTCACCCCCAGCAGCCAAAGGACATACTTCGCCCAGCGGCGTGGGCGCAGCCGCTCCGAACGTCTGACCTCCGCCATCACCGCCACTGTGCTGGCCACATGAATGGACGGGCACACATTGGTTGGCGTGTCCACCATCCGAATGAACAGCACAAGCTGATTGCAAATGCCGTCCCCGCTGACCGGCTGGCGCAGATAGATACAGTTGGGGAAAACCAGATAGAACAGCAGGCTGGCCGTCATGCCGCCGAACAGCAGCCAGCACAGCTCATAGTAGCGCTCCGGTTCCCGCTTCAAAAAGTAGAGCAGCGCCCCGGGAATCAGCAGAAACCAGCACAGATAGGGCACCACGAACGCCGGGCAATAGGGCAGAACATCGTCCAGCGCGCAGTGAATGACGTGGTACTCCGCCACCGTCCGATGCTCCAGGTAAAAAAACATGGGGAAATAGAACATGGCATACGCTACCGCGATGGAAAGGGGATGTCCGGACAGCCAGACGGCAGCTTTCCGCGATTTTTGTCGAAAAGATTCACGAAATCTCATTTTATATCACCTTGACGCAATGATATTCGGTGTTTATCCTGAACGTGTGGCCACTATTTTAGCAGTGATACTTTTAAGATTCAAGGTGTATTATCCTTAAGATTTGCTTAAGTTTTCTGTTCCGGCCCCGTTTCCCGCAGCGGCTCGCTGCAAAAGCGGCACCCCAATTTGTCAGTCAGCGCTTGATACTTTCTTTCATTCGATGTATAATGTTGTAAAAAAATCGTAAAGGAGATTGCGACCAACATGGCAGCAATGACCGAGCAGCAGAAACTGGAACTCTTTGAACGTACGCCAGTACCGAACGCCGTGGTGAAAATGGCCATCCCCACGGTGGCAAGCTCCCTGGTGATGGTGCTTTACAGTCTGGCCGACACCTATTTCGTGGGTATGCTCAACGACCCGGTGGCGACGGCGGCCGTCACCCTGGCCTCGCCGGTGCTGCTGGCCTTCAACGCCCTGAACAACCTGTTCGGCGTGGGCAGTTCCAGCCTGATGAGCCGTTCCCTGGGCAGCAAGGACTATGATACCGTCCGCCGCACCTCCGCGCTGGGCTTTTACCGTGCCCTGTTTTGCAGCCTGCTGCTCTCTGTGGGCTGCACCGTGCTGAAAACCCCGCTGCTGAACCTTCTGGGGGCGGACGCCGACACCTGGTCCGCCACGTCCAACTATATGCTCTGGACAGTCACCTGCGGCGCAGCACCCGCTATCCTCAACGTCGTTCTGGCGAACATGGTCCGCTCAGAGGGGGCCGCAATGAACGCCAGCATCGGCACCATGAGCGGCTGCCTGCTGAACATTGTCCTGGACCCCATCTTCATCCTGCCCTGGGGCCTGAATATGGGGGCGGCAGGAGCCGGACTGGCCACCTTCCTGTCCAACTGCGTGGCGTGCTTGTACTTCTTTGTCCTGCTGTTTGTCCGGCGGGGGAAAACCTTCGTCAGCATCTCCCCCAAGGATTTGCGATGGAACCGCCGTATCTTCCTCCAGATTTGCAGCGTCGGCATTCCGGCGGCCATTCAGAATCTGCTGAACGTCACCGGCATGACCGTGCTGAACAACTTCACCGCCGTCTACGGGGCGGACGCCGTCTCCGCCATGGGCATCGCCCACAAAATCGCCATGGTGCCCATGTATGTGGCCATGGGCGTCTCCCAGGGCATCATGCCCCCGGTCAGCTACAACTACGCCAGCAAGGGCTACCGCCGGATGAAGCAGGTCATCCTCTTTGCAGGGGGCATCTCCCTGGCGCTGATGGTGCTTGGCACAGGGGTCTGCCTCCTGGGCGGCGGCCCGCTGATCAGCCTGTTTATGGAGAACGAATCCGTCGTCGCTTATGGCAAGGTCTTTCTCCGGGGTATGTCGCTGGCAATGCCCTTCCTGGGCCTGGACTTTTTGGCTGTGGGCGTGTTCCAGGCCTGCGGCATGGGCCGGAATGCGCTGGTGTTTGCCATCCTGCGAAAGGTGGTGCTGGAGATTCCCGTCCTTATCATCCTGAACAGGCTCTGGCCGCTGTACGGTCTGGCCTACGCCCAGCTGGTGGCAGAGGTCGTACTGGCTATTGCCGCCGTGGTCATGTTGGGGCGCATTTTCCACTCCCTACAGGAGCCGGATGCAAACCAGTAAGGAACCTATGCATTAAAACGGGTGAAATGTTTGGAAATTCTTCCATATAGCGTGGTTTTCTGTCTGAACACGCCCCATTAACGGGATAATGCGCAGCCTCCCGCTTTACGCCGCTGCGTAAACCCTATGCGGTGGCAGAACCGTTTGTTATGCGGCGAAACGTGAGGAAATATGGCAATTTTCCCTCTATATGTGTACCAAAACCGGCTGCTGGAAAATTTTTAGAAAAAATTTGCAAATTTCCCCATTTTCTCCTTGACTTCTTTCAAAAAGCTGGTATACTTATTGCTATGGAAATATCTGCAAACAAACTGTTCGCCGCAGGAGAGCGTATTCATGGCTTTTGATTCTACCGGGCTTTCTGATGAAGCGCTCTGTGCGTTGGCACAGGATGGAGACCGCGCTGCGGAGGAGGCTCTGGTGCTCCGTTATGAGCGTCTGGTCACCCGGCTGTCCCGTCCGCTGTTTCTGATGGGTGGGGACACAGAGGATCTGATTCAGGAAGGTATGCTGGGCCTCATCAACGCTGTGCGGGATTATGACGCAGCCCGCGGCGCCCCATTCCAAAGCTTTGCAGAAATTTGCATTAGAAACCGGCTGTTCTCCGCTGTGCGCAGCGCGGCAGGCAAGCAGCACACCCCACTCAACGATTCCGTTCCCATCGAAACCCCTCTTTTAGACACGCAGATTCAGCTTTCCACTTTGCAGGTGGTTGATCCGGAGGATCAACTGATTTCCCGCGAGACGCTGGAAGAAAAGATAACCTCCCTCTACGGCAGGTTGTCCGGTTTCGAAGCAAAGGTGCTTGACCTCTATCTCAGTGGCCTTTCCTATTCGGAAATCGCAAGTCAGGTTGGACGCCCTCAAAAATCTGTGGACAACGCCATTCAGCGTGTGCGCAGGAAGTGTTCCCTGATGAGTTCTCCCCAGGCGTTCTCAGCGAAAGCTGACCGCATAAATTCTGTCCAGAAGGACGCAAAATGTCAGAAAAGAGAGGGTATCAGTATGTTCGAAGATAAGACCTTAGTCTGCAAGGAATGTGGCAACGAGTTCGTGTTCACCGCCGGTGAGCAGGAGTTCTACGCCGAGCATGGCTTCCAGAACGAGCCCCAGCGCTGCAAGTCCTGCCGCGATGCACGGAAGAATTCCGCCCGCGCACCCCGTCAGTTCTTCACCGCTGTCTGCGCCAAGTGCGGCGGCGAAGCCCGCGTGCCGTTTGAGCCGAAGAGCGACCGTCCCGTTTATTGCAGCAACTGCTTCGCACAGATGCGGGAGGGCCGCTAAGCAAGCCGCCCATCCTGAAACAAAAGACGGAAAGAGGGCAGGAACCCCAAACTGGTTCCTGCCCTCTTTTTCTGTGCTATTTTGCCGTGAACGGCGGTTCAGGTGTTCAGGTTCGTCTGCCGGAATTGCTTCAAATTTCCGGTCTTTTCGCTGCGGCGCTCCAGTTCGTCCGCCAGGGCGTCCATGGAGATACCCTTACACAGCATCGTCGCCAGCAAATGGTAGAGCAAATCTGCCGCTTCGTAGGCGACGGCCTCTCCGTCCCCGTTTTTGGCCGCGATCAGCAGCAAGCTGCACGCCTCGCCCACCTTTTTCAGGATTTTGTCCAGCCCCTCGTGGAAGAGATAGGCTGTGTAGGAGTCTCCCTCCGTCTGAACGCTGCGCTCCAGAATCACCTGGGACAGTTCATCCAGCGTCTTGCCCTCCGACGCGCAGCGGATGTTCAGCTGCTCCATCACATTCTCCAGCGGAACGTCCAGGACGCAGAGCAGCACTGTCAGATGGTACAGCACATCGTTCAGTTCGCCTACGGTGTCCCCTTCGTCGTCCCCTTTTGCGGCAATGACCGCTTCAAAGGTCTCCTCGCCGCACTTTTTCAAAATCTTGTCCAGCCCCTGCCGATAGAGGTAGCAGGTGTAGGACTTGGGGTCTCCCCCGCTCTTCCTGGCCAGCGCCACCTGATACTGGCAGTCCACGGCCTCCTGTACGCGCATCATTCTGTATCCTCCCAAATGTCGTTAAAGAAGCAGCTCCTGGCTCCGGTGTGGCAGGTGGGCCCCACCGGGTCACAGAGATAGAGCAGGGTGTCCGTGTCGCAGTCGGTCACCATCTTCTTCACATAGAGGTAGTGGCCGCTGCTCTCCCCCTTGTTCCACAGGGTTTGACGGCTGCGGCTCCAGAACCAGGCGGTGTGGGTTTTCAGCGTCAGCTCATAGGCCTCCGCGTTGGTGAAGCCCAGCATGAGGATGTCCTTCGTTTTTCTGTCCTGAATGATAACCGGAATCAGCTCGGATTTCTGAAAGAGGTCTTTCGTCTCAATCATATGCTCCCCTCCTCTGTTCGCACAGGAATGCCCTCCTGGCGCAGATAGGCCTTCACCTGTGGCACCGTCAGCTCCCCGTAGTGGAACAGGGAGGCAGCCAGAGCCGCGTCCGCGTCCGCCTCCCGGAACACCTCCGCAAAGTGGGCCAGCGAGCCGCAGCCGCCGGAGGCAATCACCGGGATGCTGACCGCATCGGTGACAGCCTTCGTCATCTCCAGGTCAAAGCCCTGCTTTGTCCCGTCCGCGTCCATGCTGGTCAGGAGGATTTCTCCCGCGCCCAGGGCTTCGCCCCGCTTCGCCCATTCCACGGCGTCCAGGCCGGTGGGGGTGCGCCCACCGGCCACCACCACCTCATAGCCGCCCTCCGGGCGGTGGCGGGCGTCGATGGCCAGCACCACGCACTGGCTGCCAAAGCGCTCCGCTGTCCTGGAAATCAGGGTGGGGTCTTTCACCGCGGCGGAATTGACGCTGATTTTGTCCGCCCCGGCCCGGAGCAGCTCCTGGAAATCCTCCAGCGTACGGATGCCGCCTCCCACCGTCACCGGCACAAAGACCCTCTGCACCGTCCGGCGCACCACGTCCGCCACGGTTTTCCTGGCCTCATAGGTGGCAGTGATGTCCAGAAAGACGATTTCATCCGCCCCCTGGTCGGAGTAGTAGGTGGCAAGTTCCACCGGGTCGCCAGCATCCCGAATGTTGACAAAGTTGACGCCCTTCACCACCCGGCCGTCCCGCACGTCCAGGCAGGGAATAATTCGTTTTGCTAACATAGCTTCCTCCCGTCAGGGCTGGGCCTGGCTGCCGCCGTCTGCCACGGCCTCCGCCAGGTCGATGGTGCCCGCATAGTAGGCCTTGCCGATGATGGCTCCGTACAGCCCCATGGCGGCCAGCGCCCGAATATCCTCGTTATTGTGGACGCCGCCGGAGGCTACTATCTGACAAGCAGTAGCCCTTTGCAGCTCCTCCAACGCCTGGAAGGAAGGGCCGGACAGCATCCCGTCGGTGTCAATGTCCGTGAAAATCAGGGTTTTCACCCCAAGGGCTTCCATCTGCCGGGCAAAGGTCAGGTAGTGCAGGCCGCTGCCCACCTCCCAACCGGCGGTTTTCACCTCGCCGTTCTGGGCGTCCACCCCTACCGCGATGCGGGGGCCGTAGACCCGCACCGCCTCCGCCACAAACTCCGGGTGGGATACCGCCGCCGAGCCGATGACGAAGCGCCACACGCCCAGCGCGTCCAGCTCCCGCAGGTCTGACATGGAGCGGATGCCGCCCCCCAACTCCACCAGCAGGCCGGTCTCCTGAATGACCCGCCGGACGATGGCGCTGTTCACCCGCTGGCCGCTGCGGGCGCCGTCCAGGTCCACCATATGAATCACCCTGGCCCCTGCGGCGGCGTATTCCTGCGCCACCGCCACCGGATCCTCTGCCACCTGATGAACGGTGGCGAAGTCCCCCTTGTGGAGGCGGACGACCCTCTGTTCCTTCAAATCAATGGCAGGTTCGATGATCATTTCGTCAGCCCTCCAAAGTTCTTCAGCATGGTGAGGCCAATGTCGCCGGACTTCTCCGGGTGGAATTGGGTGCCGAACACCAGGCCGTTCTGCACCGCCGCCGTCACTGTGGTACCGTAGTCCGTGGTGGCGATAACGGTTTCTGGATTGCTTGCCTTCCCCCAGAAGGAGTGAACGAAGTAAACGTAAATCTCCTCCGGCAGCCCGTCAAACAGCGGGGAGGGGTTGGGATAGCGGAGGCTGTTCCAGCCGATGTGGGGCAGCTTGTACACCGTCTCTATCCGCTCCACGCTGCCAGGCACCAGGCCCAGCCCTTCACAGGGGCGCACCTCTGTCCCCCGCTCAAACAGCAGCTGCATTCCCAGGCAGATACCCAGCATGGGCTTCCGCCTGCTCTCCTGCCGAAGCACGTCCATCAAACCGGTCACCCGCAGCTGCTCCGCCGCGTCCGGGAAGGCCCCGACGCCGGGGAGGATGATGCCGTCCGCCAATTCCAGTTCCCGCCTGTCCGACGTGACCTTTGTGGCAAAGCCAAGGTACTGCATGGCGTTGTTCACGCTCATTAAATTTCCAACGTTGTAGTCAACCACTGCAAGATAGCCCATGGTCGGCCCTCCTTTCAGCCGGTCACGCTTCTTCAAATCGGACATGGATGGCGTTGGCGTGGGCGGTCAGATGCTCCGCCTGAGCGAACGTCTCCACCTCCTGGTGCATCGGCTCCAGGGTCTCCCTGGAGAACTCCAGCACGGACATGGTTTTCAGGAAGGAATCCACGCTGAGGGGGGAGAAGAACCGGGCCGTGCCGCTGGTGGGCAGCACATGGTCGGGCCCCGCCAGATAGTCCCCCAGGGGTTCCGGCGCCCAGCTGCCCAGGAACACAGCCCCCGCGTTTTTGATGAGAGGCAGCACCGCTCTGGGGTTCTTCGTGCAAATTTCCAGATGCTCCGGTGCTTCCAGGTTTGCAAGCTCCGCCGCCCGCTCCATCGTGTCGCAGACGATGGCCACGCCGAAATCCCGGAAGGACGCCTCCATGATGTCCTTCCGGCTGAGATAGGCCATCTGACGGACGATTTCCCGGTCGACTGCCTCCGCCAGCTCCATGCTGGTGGTGATGAGGATGGCGGAGGCCATGCGGTCATGCTCCGCCTGGCTCATCAGGTCCGCCGCCACAAATTTGGGGTTGGCCGTCTCGTCCGCCAGCACCAGCACCTCGGAGGGGCCTGCCACCATGTCAATATCCAGCGTGCCGTAGGCCAGGCGCTTGGCCGCCGCCACATAGGCGTTTCCAGGGCCCACCAGCTTGTCCACTTTGGGGATGAAGCCCGCGCCGTAGGTCAGGGCAGCTACCGCCTGGGTGCCGCCCACGCCGATGACCCGGTCGACACCGGCGATTTTGGCCGCCGCCAGGACAGCCTGATTCAGGTTACTGGTGGGGGGCGTCACCATGATGATTTCCTCCACACCGGCCACCTTAGCGGGCACCGCGTTCATCAGCACCGAGGAGGGATAGGCCGCCGTGCCGCCGGGCACATAGATACCCACACGGGTCAGCCCCCGCACAATGCGGCCCACCCGGCCGCCGTCCGGGCTGACCCACTCCATGGTCTTGGCCAGCAGGTGCTCGTTATAGTCCCGAATGTTGGCGGCGGCGTGCTCCATGGCCTGAATCAGCGCCGGGTCGCAGCCGTCATAGGCCGCCTGCAGCTCCGCCTGGGAGAACTCTCTCGGCTCCGCCTTGTCAAATTGCAGGGAATACTTGCGCACGGCGTCATAGCCATTGACCCGCACATCCTCCATGACGGCAGCGGCAGTGCGGTTGATCTCCTCCCCCGCCTGGGCCGCACGGAAACGCAGCCGCTCGATCAGCGCCAGCTCCGCCGTTCCATCCGCTTTTACGATTGGCAGCATTTACTTCTCCTCCAATTCCGCTTCCAGTTTGGAAATAAAATCCAAAATCTCGTTCTTATACAGCTTCATGCTGGCCGTGTTGACGATCAGCCGGGCTGAGATTTGAGCCACGTCCTCGATGGGCACCAGTCCGTTGGCCTTGAGGGTGGCCCCGGTCTCCACAATGTCCACGATGCCGTCCGCCAGCCCCAGGATGGGGGCAAGCTCCACGCTGCCCTCGATTTTGATAACGTCCACGTCCATCCCCTTCCCGGCGAAGAAAGCCTTCGTCACGTTGGGGTACTTGGAGGCGATGCGGCGGTGTTTGTAGGTGCCGTAGAAGTCGGTGTCCTCCTTCACCGCCAGGGCGAACCGGCACTTGCCGAAGCCAAGGTCCAGTACCTCATAGAAGCTGCCGCCCTTTTCCAGGATGGTATCCTTACCGGTGATGCCCAGGTCGCAGGTTCCGTGCTGGACATAGGTGATAACGTCCGGCGCTTTGGACAGCACCGCGTCCAGCGGGTAGTTGGGGACGGCGTGGATGAGCCGCCGACCCGGATGCTGGATGGGGGTGCAGTCCAGCCCCACCCGTTCAAACAGGGCCACGGACTGATCCTGCAAGCGCCCCTTGGTCAGGGCGATGCGCAAACGATTGCCGCTCATACTTCCACCTCCCGCTGTCCGTCCTCGTCCAGGATAATGACCCGGCGGATGCCCTTTTCCCGGGCCAGGTTCATGGTGCCTTCCAGCCGGCTGGAGGGGGACAGCTCACAGGAGCCCTCCGGCAGGGAGTCCACCAGCGCCAGGGCCTTCGCCAGCAGCGCCGGTTCGTAGTGAATCACGGTGTCCACGGCGGGAATCTCCACGCGGGGCAGACAACTGGCCACCACGTCCACATTCACCGTAAAGCCGGTGGCCTGGGCCGGACGGCCAAAGGCTGCCACCAGGTTGTCATACCGCCCGCCGGACAGCACTTCCTCTCCAGCCCCCTGGACATAGCCCCGGAAAATCACGCCGGTGTAGAAGTTCAGCCGATGCACCATGCCCAGGTCAAAGCGGATATAGTCCCCATATCCGGCGGCCACCAGCATACGATACAGCTCCCGCAGATAGTCCAGCGTGGCGCTGCGCTTCCCCAGGAGTGCTTCCGCCTCGTCCAGCACCTCCGGCCCGCCGAACAGGTAGGCCAGGCGGTTCATGGCCTTGGCCCCCGGCTGATGGCGGTAATCCTTCAAAAAGTCGTTCAGGGCGGCAAAACTCTTGCCCTCGATGAGGGTGCGCACCTGCTCCAGTTCGTCCTCGTTCAGGTGCATCCCCTCGGCAAAGGCGCTGAAAATGCCAGCGTGGCCCAACTCGATATGGAAGTTCTCCACGCCGCAGACCCGCAGGGAGTCCACCGCGGCGGCAATCACCTCCAGGTCGGCCTTCATCCCCGCCGCGCCGATCAGTTCCACGCCGCACTGGGTCAGTTCGCCCCGCTCGTCTTTGTTCTCCGTGCTGGAGCGGTAAACCGTCTCATTGTAGTAAAACCGCCGGGGCAAAATGGTGTCCTTCAGCTTGGTGGCTGCCACCCGGGCGATGGGGGTGGTTCCCTCCGGCCGCAGCACCAGAATCTTGCCGCTGCGGTCAATGATTTTCAACATGGATTCCTGGGGCAGCGCGCAGCCGCCCCGGCAGAATACGTCGTAAAACTCCACTTCTGGGGTCATAATTTCACTGTAGCCCCGCCTGCGGTAGAGCTTGGTCAGCGCCGATTGCACCTGGCGCAGCTCCCGGCACTCCCCCAGCATCCGGTCACGGGTGCCCTCCGGGGTGTTTGGAATATAGTTCATCCTCTCATTCCTCTCCTGTCACTTTAGCACGCTAATACACTACCATGAAAGAGGGCCGATGTCAACCGCTGAATTTCACAAATCCAGCTTTTGTTTCCATCCGTCCCCTGTCAATGTGTGCAGTTCGTATTTTACTGCCGCAGCCCCAGCGCCTTCGCCAGAAAGGCGGTCAGCCGCCTGCGGTAGTCCTCCAGAAGAACCTGCTCCTCTTCTGTGCCGCCCTGGCGGCTGTCCTCTTCCACGAAATAAGCGCCGGTGCGGCGGTTCAGCGATAGGGAGTCCAGCGGCCACCCCGGATGCCGCGCCGGGGCAGGCTGCGCCACCATATAAAACGCACCGCCCCGGGGCGAGCTGTCCCGTTCCATGAAGGAGGACAGCTTTCCATGGCAGCTGACACCATACCCATCCACATAGTGCGCCAGCACCTTGCCGCCCAGAGAGCGGATGAGGCCGCTATAATAGGTAATCATTGCCTCATCCGCCAGCCGTACCCCCTGGGGGGAGCGCACATGAAGCCCCGGCTGCCTGGGGTCGTTCATAGAGAGGCCGTCAAAATACAGACCGGCATCGTTGCAAATCACACAATCGGCAAAGCGGCCGTAAAAGGCCGCCTTTTGCAGGGCGTTCTCCTCCGGCGTCTTGCCGGTTTCCTCCGGTTCCTCCGTAATGCACAAGTCCCGCAAGGTGTACAGCGTCACGTCATAGCCCCTCAGAAGGCTGGCAAACCGCTTTACTTTAGAGGGGTTTGTGGTTCCAATTAAAACATCCATCTGAACCCACCTTTCAGTCGAACTGCGTCTCCCAATGGGCGGCGTTCTGGGCCTCCCAGCAGAGCCGGAGCTGCTCCGGCGTGGTCTTGTGAAGGTTCAGCTCCGGCAGCGCATCCAGGGGAAAGTAGCCGCTTTCCGTGGTCTCGGAATTGGGCTGGAAGCTGCCCCCCAGCACGCGGCACAGTACGAAGTATTGCAGGCTGTGGAAGAAAGAGTGGGGGTTGTTGCGCTTCCGGTTGTCGTGGACGCACACCAGCCGCCACGGCTCCACCGTCAGCCCCGCCTCTTCCCTGGCCTCCTTGACTACGTTGGAGGAGACGGTCTGGTCAAAGTCGCACCAGCCGCCGGGCAGCGTCCACAACCCGTCATAGTCCCGCACCAGCAGTACCTCTCCCCTGCCGCTAAAAATAGCTGCGCGAGTGCTGGTTTTCGGCGTCTGGTAGCCGTCGTTCTCGGTGAACAGCGCCTGCACTTGTTCCAAGGGCAGCCCCGTCTCGCTGCTGGCCAGCTGGGCCGCAATGTCCCGTACCCGGGCGAACCGCTCCTGGTCAAACCGGTCTTTGGAATAGAGCAGCCCGGCGGAGGCGATGGCCTGGAGCTCGTGGGCAAGCTCCAATAGGGTTTTCTCTTCCTGATTCATAATCTCTCCTGAATGGTTAAAACAGCGTGATTTGGCTGGTATCCGGCAGGCCGTCCAGCGCCCCCATGTACTTTAGCTGCTCCAGGTGGGTGGCGGACAGCTTGTTGCAGGTGGTCTCCACCTCCTCGATGGAGATGAAGGGCGCACCGTTCCGGGCGGCGATGGCCTCCACCGTGGCGTTGGCGGCAGCCTCTCCCAGGCCGGGGATGGAACAGAAGGGCGGCATCAGCGCGTTCTCCTCCCAATCCACCACATAGCGGGTGGCCTGGCACTTCGTCAAATCCATTTTCAGGAACTTGAAGCCCCGGAGGTAGAACTCATAGCAGACCTCCAGGGTCACCAGTTCCTTCTCCTCCACATCGGAGAGCTTCTCCTTCCCGTTCAGTTCGTTCATCTTTTCCAGGACCTTCTCCTTGCCCAGGAACATACAGGTGGCGTCCACCGCCTTGGCCCGGACGCTGAAATAGGCCGAATAGAAGGCCAACGGGCGATGCACCTTGAACCAGACAATGCGGAAGGCCATCATCACATAGGCCACCGCGTGACCCTTGGGGAACAGGTACTTGATTTTCCGGCAGGACTCGATGTACCACTCCGGCACATCGTGGGCCCGCATCTCCTCCTCAATGCCCTCCGGCCAGGATTTGCCCTTGTGGATGACGCCCTTTCGGACGGCCTCCATCATTTTGAAGGAACGCAGCGGGTCGATGCCCTTGGAAATCAGGTAGAGCATGATGTCATCCCGGCAGCCGATGGCCTGGGTAACGGTGGCAGTGCCGCTGGTAATCAAATCCTTGGCGTTGCCCAGCCACACGTCTGTACCGTGGGAGAAGCCGGAGAGCCGCAACAGTGTGCTGAAATTCTTCGGCTGAGTATCAATCAGCATTTGCCGGGTGAAGCCGGTGCCGAACTCCGGGATAGCGCAGGCTCCGGTGGGACCGAGGATGGGGTCGTCCTCATACCCCAGCACACGGGAGGAGCAGAAGATGGACATGGTATCCTGGTCGTCCAGGGGTATCTTCGTGGGGTCGATGCCCGTCTCGTCCTGGAGCATCCGGATCATGGTGGGGTCATCGTGGCCCAGCATATCCAGCTTCAACAGGTTGGACTCCATGGAATGATATTCAAAGTGGGTGGTAATCATGTCCGAATTGGGGTCGTCCGCCGGGTGCTGCACCGGGCAGAAGTCGTAAATCTCCTGGTCGCCGGGGATGACCACCATACCGCCGGGGTGCTGGCCGGTGGTGCGCTTGATGTTCACGCAGCCGTTGGCCAGGCGCTGCATCTCCGCATGGCTGGCGGTCTTCCCACGCTGCTCCATGTATTTCAGCACATAGCCGTAGGCGGTCTTGTCCGCCACGGTACCCACGGTGCCCGCCTTAAACACATGGTTCTTGCCGAACAGCTCGTAGGTGTAGCGGTGGGCCTTGGCCTGATACTCCCCGGAGAAGTTCAGGTCGATGTCCGGCACCTTGGTGCCGCCGTAGCCCAGGAAGGTCTCAAAGGGGATGTTAAAGCCATCCTTGTCCAGCGGCGTCCCGCAGACGGGGCAGTTCTTATCCGGCAGGTCCGCGCCGCAGCCGTAGACCTCCTCGTCCACTGAAAAGTCAGAGTACTTGCAGTTTGGGCAGCGGTAGTGGGGCTTCAGGGCGTTCACCTCGGTGATGCCGGAGAGGAAGGCCACGATGGAGGAGCCCACGCTGCCCCGGGAACCCACCAGGTAGCCGTGATCCAGGGAGTTTTTCACCAGCTTCTGAGCGGACATATAAATCACGTCATAGTTCCGCTGAATGATGCCGGGCAGCTCCAGGTCAATACGGTCCTGCACGATTTGGGGCAAATTCTCCCCGTACAACTCGTGGGCCTTCTTGTAGACCAGGTATTCCAGCTCCTTGTCGGAATCCTTCAAAGATGGGGCGTAGAGGCCGTGGGGCAGCGGTGGGAAGGTGTCGCACATCCGCTGGATGCGGTCAGGGTCGTCAATGACCACCTTCCGGCAGTCCTCCTCCCCCAGGTAGGCGAACTCCTCCAGCATCTCATCCGTCGTCTTGAAGTAAATGGGCAGCTCCTTGTCCGCGTCGCTGAACCCGTTGGCGTTCAGCAGGATATGGCGGAAAATTTCATCCTCCGGGTTCAGGAAGTGGACGTCCCCGGTGGCGCAGCAGGGCTTATCCAACTCCTTCGCCAGGCGCAAAATGGTGCGGTTGAAGTCCCGCAGTTCCTCATCATCTTTCGCTGTCCCCGCCGCGATCATAAAGCGGTTGTTGCAGATGGGCTGAATCTCCAGAAAATCATACCAGGAGGCAATGCGTTTCAGTTCGTTCCAGTCCTTGTGGGCCACGACGGCCTGGAACAGCTCCCCCGCTTCGCAGGCGGAGCCGATAATCAGGCCCTCTCGGTTCTCGTCAATCAGGCTCTTGGGCATGATGGGGCGTTTATAGGCATAATGCTCCAGGTGGGACAGTGAAATCAGTTTGTACAGATTCCGCAGGCCGCTCTGGTTCTTCGCCAGCACGATAAGATGGCGGGGCTTCTGCTTGCGCTTGCCGTTTTTCCGCAGGTCGCGCATGGCGCCGTTGATTTGGTCGATGCGCTCCACCCCCTTATCCTTCAACATATCATGGAAGGGGGGCAGCATATAGCCCACCATACGGCCGTCGTCGCAGGCCCGGTGATGGTGAAATTCCGGCAGATTCAGCGCCTTCGCCACGATGTCCAGCTTGAACTTGCTGAGTTGAGGCAGCAGGTTTTGGGCCAAAATCAGGGTGTCGATGGAGGTGTTGTTCAGTTCCCGACCCATGCGCTGGCAGGCCATATGAAGGAAGCCCATGTCAAAGTCAGCATTGTGGGCAGCCATGGGGCGGTCTCCCACCCAATCCAGGAAGGCGTTCACCGCCTCCTCCTGGCCAGGGGCGTCCCGCACCATATCGTCCGTGATGCTGGTCAGCTCCACCACCTCCCGGGGGATGGGCCGGCCGGGGTTGACGAAGGTATCATATTCCTCGATGATTTGGCCGTTTTTGATTTTGACCGCGCCGATTTCCGTAATGGTATCCCGCTGGGCGGAAAGGCCGGTGGTCTCCAGGTCGAAGCAGACGATTTCGTCCAGCAGGCTGGCGGTGCTGTCGCCATGCACCACCACCCGGTCGTCCACGTCGTTCACATAGTAGGCTTCAACGCCGTAAAGGATTTTGATTTTACCCCCAGCAGCGTTGTGGGCGTCCGGGAAGACATGGGCCACACCGTGGTCTGTGATGGCGATGGCCTTATGGCCCCATTGGATGGCCTGTTTGATGACCGCTTTCACATCGGTCAGGCCATCCATGGTGGAGAAGCGGGTATGTAAATGCAGCTCGCAGCGCTTGTCCGGGGCCGTGTCCTCCCGCGGCTCCGGAGGCTGGGCGGGGGCGATGGCGTATGGGCTCAGTTCGATGTCCCCGGAGTAGTGGGAAAGGCTCAGTTTCCCCTCCACCGTCACCCAGGGCGTCTTTTTCAGCGCCTCCATCAGCGGCTCCGCCTGTTTCTGCTCTAAAAATTTGGAGACAGTGACAGAGTTCGTCTCGTCCGTCATGTCAAAGCTGACGATCCAGGCGTTCCGGTTTTTCAGCTGGCGGCTGTTGTCCTGAAAGATGCGCCCGGAGACGCAGACCGTCCCCAGGTCAAGGCTCAGGTCGCTCATGGGGATGACGTTGCCCCGAATCCCCTTCCCGTAGAGCAGGTTTCCAGAGGGGGCAGCGGCAGATTCCGTCCGCCTGGCTTTCTTCCCCGCCTTGGCGACAGCCGGGCGGGCCGCCAAGGCCTTGCGCAGCTTTTCCTCCCGGGTGGGCGCTGCCGGGCGTTCGGCGGCCTGAAATTGATGTGAAGCACTATCGCTTTCCACAGGATATTCCGCCGGAAAAGCGTCCATTTCGGGCACCTCAACCGGCGCAAACCCGTCGTCCGGCGGGGGCGGCGCAGCTTCCTCCGGCGGAGCCTCCGGG
>JAJQFX010000013.1 GCA_021200895.1 Clostridiales bacterium
GTACCAGCTTGGCCGGGAAACAGACCGTGTCGGAGGCCACATATTGCAGCCCCTGTTCATAAATTTTACGGGAGCTTTTGTGGGAGAACCTCACTTGATAGCCCAGCGCCCGGAAGAAGGTGCTCCAGAAGGGCATACTGTCCCAGAACTCCAGCACCCTGGGCAGGCCGATGACCTCCCCCCTGTCCGGGGCGGCCTGATGATACGGATAATCCTGAAACAGCAGCGCTTCCCGCTCTGTAAACAGGTCTGCCGGTTTATCCTTCCCTGCGTTCACAGCAGTGGAGCCGTTCTGCGCCTCCGCCGCTCCCTTCTCGCACCGGTTGCCGGAAATCCATTGTTTTCCGGTGGAGAAGCGGACGATGGTGCGACTGCACCGGTTGCCGCAGCCCAGGCAGGGCACGCCGGTCTGCGTCTCATAAGAGAAATGCTCCACCGCATCAAAGCCAATGAAGGAAGATGTGCTGCCGTGACCGTAGCCGGATTCCGTCACCTGCCGTTTCACCGCCAGAGCCGCACCGATGGCGCCCATCTCGCCGGGGTAGGGAGCCAGCTTCACCTCTGCGCCCAGATATTCCTCCAGCGCCCGCAGCACCGCCCGGTTACGGAAGGTGCCGCCCTGCACCACAATGCAGTCCCCCAGCTGGGCGGTGTTGGAGATGCGCACCACCTTGGTGAACACGTTCTCAATGATGGAACGGCAAAGTCCAGCCATAATGTCGTCCGGGCCTTTGCCCCGCCGCTGCTCGTTGATGATGGTGCTGTTCATAAACACGGTGCAGCGGCTGCCCAGTTTGGCCGGAGCCTTTGAGCGGAACGCCGCCTCCGCGATCTCCTCCACCGGGAGGTTCAGGTTCACCGCGAAATTTTCCAGAAAGGAGCCGCACCCGGAGGAGCAGGCTTCGTTCAGCATGATGTTGGTGATGATGCCGTCCTCCAGCCAGATGGCCTTCATGTCCTGCCCGCCGATATCCAGCAGGAAGGTGGCCTCTGGGTAGTACTGAGTGCAGCCCATGGCGTGGGCCACGGTCTCTACGGTGTGGTAGTCCGCGCCAAATGCCTGGGCCAGCAGCTGCTCGCCGTAGCCTGTGGTGCCCAGGCCCAGAACGGTCAACTTGACGCCTTGGGCATCATACTTCCGCTTGAGGGCGTTCAGACCGTCCCGCACCACCAGCAAAGGCTCCCCCTTGTTGTTCGCGTAAAAACGGTCAATGACTCGCTCCTCCTCGTCCAGCAGGACGAACTTGGAGGTAGTGCTGCCGGAGTCGATGCCCAGCCAGACCCGCAGCTCCCCGTTCACCGGCATCGGCTGGCACAGGTCTTTCAGTTCCCGGTCATGCCGCGCCTGAAACCGCTGCTGTTCCTCCAGAGAAGGGAAAAAGGGCTTTTGAACACCCTCATCGGCGTTGGAAGCCTCCTCTGACTGCGCCAACCGTTCCAGCAGTTCCGCCAGGGTGGCTACGTCCTCCTCATTGGGGAAAAGCTGGTCAATGGCGATGGCCGTGCCGTAGGCCACGATAGTTTCCGGATGCTCCGGGCGGACAATGTCGTTTTCCGTCAGGTGCAGCCGCTGGGCAAACACTTGCACCAGGGTGGGGTGAAAGGTCAGAGGGCCGCCTTCAAAAATGATAGGGGCTGTCAATTCCAGCCCCTGGGCAAGTCCTCCGATGGTCTGCTTCACGATGGCGTGGAAGGTAGAGAGGGCAATATCTTCCTTCCGGGCGCCGGAGAGGAGCAGCGGCTGGATGTCCGTCTTGGCGAACACGCCGCACCGGCCGGAGATGTCGTAAACTGTGCGCCCCCGTTCCGCCAGGGCTTCAAACTGCTCCGGCTCTACGTTCAGCAGCGCCGCCACCTCGTCAATGAATGCGCCGGTGCCCCCGGCGCAGCTGCCGTTCATCCGCATATCCGAGGTCTGGAGCTGCCCCTTTTGCTCGTCATAGTGGAAGAACACCACCTTTGCGTCCTGCCCGCCCAGTTCCACAGCGGTTTTCACATTGGGGTACAGCGCCCGGACGGCGGCGGAGTTGGCCACCACCTCCTGTATGTAAGGGACACCCAGCTTTTGGGCGATGGGTTTGCCGCCGGAACCACAGACCGCCCCGCGAAATCGCTCTGCGGGGAATTGTTCCGCCGCCTCCCGCAGCAGCTTTTCCACTGTCTCCTGCTGCCTGGCGTTGTGCCGCACATAGCGGGCGTGGAGCATTTCCCCGGTTTCCGGGTCGGTGACGACCACCTTGACGGTTGTGGAACCCACGTCAATTCCAAGGCGAAGGGTTTTATCTGTCTCTTCCACAACGATACTTCCTTTCTGTGCGGGTCAGTCACCCTGCGGCGGCTGCGGAATCCAGCCGGCAATGTCGCTCTCGTCAAAGTCATAGGTCAGCTTCTCTCCGTAGGCTTGCTCATAGGCGGCCACCTTCTGCCGGTAGTCCTGCGCCATCATTTCCTCGCTGTTCTCCCGGTCGCTTTTGGCCGGGTCTGGAAAGATGGGCGGGAGAATATGCATGACATACCGGGTCTTGTGGAACTGGTCGTTCTCCTGCCCCGGCAAGTCCCGAATCTCCACAAAGCAGGAGACGATGGGGACACGGTTGACGGCGGCGTAATAGTATGCCCCCCGCTTGGGCGGCCGTGGCTTCCGGTAATGGAACCACATCTCCTGCTCCGGGTAAATCAGCACTGCGTGGCCCTGTTCCAGCCGCTCGTGGAGCATGGGGCCGAAGTGCTTGCGGAGATAGGTGGTGCTGCCTGACAGGGGGATGATGTCCTCATGATTCATCAAAAAGCCGATCCACCCCTTCATGGCCAGGTTCATCTCCTGGCTGACCATGAAAAGCCGCCGATAGCCCGCTTTGTTGATGGCGTAGCGCACAGCTGTGTTGTCCAGGGGGCTAAAGTGATTGCTGGTCACGATGACTCCGCCGTGAACTTCGGCAAGGTTCTCCAGCCCCTCAATTTTGGTGTCTCGGTTCAAGAACCTGGTGGCGGTGTCTGTCAGCGCCCGGGCGCAGACGTTGCAGAACCGATAGCCGAAGGTCTTGTAATTGTCCAGAAAATGCCGGGTGACGGCCTCCTGCTCCTCCCTGGGCAGGGCGGGGTCGTCCACCTCTACCTTACAGTTCAGGTCTCCCCGCTCGGCGGCAGCACGCATATTGGCCACTACCTGCGCTTTGTCTCCTCCGATTAACATACACGAATTTTCTCCCCTTTTTCTCCCATTTTGCGGAAGGTGACGGGCTGTTTGCACACTTCCGGCCCCTTGCGCACCATGTTGCCCAGGCAGGTGCGGTCAGACAGCTTCTGCTCCTCTGAATAAGTCTCCTTATGGCGCACAATGTCCTCATAGAAGGGGGAAACCTTAGCGCAGCGCCAGAAATACTCTTCATAGGGGATATTGTCGTAGCACCAGGGCTTCTGGAACAGGTTATAGTGAATCAGGTTGGGATGCTCCAATGTCGCACCCGTTCCCCCGCCCTCCGGCGGCATGGCGTCCCAGCCCTCGTCCAGGTAGACGATGCTGCCGCTGCACATGGCGTTAAAATAGTCCTGATCCGGGGCGAGGCAGTCAAAGTGATACGTTTGGAGCAGTTGAAGGAAGTGGCTGGAGAAGCCTACCTCCCGCATTTTCTTCAGGTTCATCACCAGGATGCCGGAGTTGATATATTGGTCGATGGGGACACCCACGGCACCCTCCACATACTCTACCAGCTCGGGCACCGGGGTGATGGAGCGGTCGGCGCAGGCGGCGATGATGTTATCCCCCAGTTCGGTCTGGAACAGCTGGGAGATGTCACCCGGCACCACAATGTCGCTGTCCAGATATACCCCCTTGTCGTACTCAGGAAACAGGTCGGCAATAAAGAGCCGAAAATAGATCGTCAGTGTAAAGTAATCGCACCGCAATCTATTCTCGGCTCGGTCTGTGATACCTGCCAGTTTATCTTTCATGGGAAGGAACCGTATCTGGAAGGGCGGCTTTACATCGGCGGAGAGCTTCTTTTGGCTCTCCTCGGTCAAATCCTCATGGAGGACGATGATTTCATAAGTGTAGGACTTGGATGCATTTTCCATCATGGAGCGAATTGCGCAGTCCAGATAGGGGGCATAACTTTCGTCTACGGTGAAAAAAATCGGTATTTTGTCCTGTTTCATTGTGAGCATCCTTTCATTGCGGTGGTGACATCAGTATACTCCTGGAAAATGTCATCGTATTCATGCAGTTTCAGCTTTTCATGCACCTGCTGGATTTGCCAGGGCTTCACCGTCAGAGTGTGCAGCCAGGGGAAAAAGCGGAAGCTGGTGGTGAAATGCTGAAAGACCGTGTCTTGATGCAGCTTGCGCTGCTCGTTATAGGCCCGCCCACATTGTTTCTTGGACTGAGCCAGTTTGTTGATGGCAGACTGATCCGGCATGAACATCCGCCTGTCACGGCACATGGCCCGGCACTGGGCAAACAGACCGGTCTCCCGGATGCGCCCCAGGTTCAGCAGCAGCACGCCGGAGTTGACGTAGTCCATGTGGAGCAGGTTCCTTCGGAAGAACCACCGCCCATAGTAGTCCGGCGCGCCTGCCAGTTCGCAGCCGTCCATGTCCTGGTGATAGAACGTGCTGTAATCCCTCCGGCACAGCACATCGTTGTCCAGGTACAGGATGCGCTCCGGCAGCTCCGGCACTTCGTCGGCAAACAGCCGCAGCATACAGCAGGGGGTGAACCGGGTTTCCAAATTAGCCGTAGGCGGCTCCGCCTGAAAGAGGTTGGTCGCGTCAATTCGTGTAACGGTACTGCTTCTATTCTGCCGCTTGACATAGGAATCCAGGTACTGGACGGTACCCTGGGTGACGGGCAGAATTTGCCGCTCTCCCACGGTCAGTTCCATCGTCATCACGAAGATATGCAGCGGCTCTGCCGTATGTCTGAGCAGCGACAGAACGGACAGAATCAATCCGTCCTCTATATTCCGGTCCCCGCAGTACAGGATGTTGACGCCGTTTTCCGGTTGGTTATTGTGTTCCATCATGGCTATATACCCTCTGCCCGCTCCGCAGGTGCCTCTCCCCGGCTGGAGCAATTTAACGTGCGACATATATTGCACAGTATCATTATACCCCCTTGAGCAGGCGTTTATCAATGGACAAAATTCAACAAGTGTCGCAAAACGGCAGCTGCTGACTGTACCGGGATGGGCGCGTCAGACGCATCGCAAAAAATACAGCGAGGCTAAATCCTCCTCGGAGGTGGCCTCGCAAATTGGGAAATCAGGCTTCCTGCGTCATTTCAGGCAGATACCAGTTGTTGAACATGGTCTTGATAACGTCCAACAGGTCTTCATCCGACAGCGCATCCTTGCTTTGCAGGTTGCTCGATATGGCGTGAAAAATACCATAAAAATAAATGTCCATGATGATGCGCTTTTTGGGTGTTGCGTCATGCTCCTGGTTCATATGGTTCGTGATGTTTTCCTTGATTTTCCGCAGAAAATGGGAGCGGTTCTGTTCAGACACCAGGATTGCAACGCGCTCTTTGTTTTGCTGAAAACAGTTGGTGACCACTTCAAAGAATTTACTATCGCTGGGGAATTGCTCTGCGCCGCACGCTTTCAGCGCATTGTTTACACCTTGCAGGATTCCATCTTCTGCATATTCCATCAGCGCATAGACATCCTCAAAGTAGCGGTAGAAGGTCGTGCGGCTATATCCGGCAAGAGAAGTGATTTCCCGAATGGTGATTCGGTTGATACTTTTCCCCTTTGCTAATTGAAAAAATGCATCGATAAAAGCTTCCCTTGTCGCATCAGTGACTTCCGGCTGTTTTCTCATAAATGTGTACGCCCCCTGAACCTGTTTTTATAACGAGTCTGCGGTTCCATTTCAATCATAATTATACAACAGATGTCGCCAAGAAGCAAGTAAAAAAGTTGAGTGCGACATTTGTTGCAAATTGTTGCTTGATAATTAGCAGAGAGTGTGATAGAGTGATAATACAACAGATGTCGCAGAAAGTTTTTTCTGGGTTACAAACCGCAAAAAATGCTTTTATCAGGCTCTTTTGCCGAAATGTACAGCGCTTTATTGCGCGACATTTGTTGCAATTTGTGGCTTGATGATTAGCAGAAAGTGTGGTAGAGTGACAATACGACAAATGTCGCAAAGCGAATCCAAACGGATTCATTCAACCCATCCATTCCATGACAGGAGGAATTTCAATGCTTCATATTTTCAGTAATATGAAAACCAAGGACCGGTGGCTGGCGCTACTATGCGTGCTGCTGGTCTGCGGCCAGGTCTATTTTGATTTGCGCCTGCCAGACTACACGGCGGAAATCACAGTGCTTATCAGCAGCGAGGTCACAGAGCTGTCGCAATACTTTGTGGCCGGCAGGAATATGCTGGGGTGCGCCCTGTGCAGTGCCCTGTTGACGGTGGTGGTCGGCTATCTGGCAGCCATGATTGCGGCGGACTTCTCCTTTGATGTCCGGGCAAAGCTGTTCAACAAGGTGGCGGCCATGGGCAGTGGGGAAATCAAAAAGTTTTCCACCGCCAGCCTGATTACCCGTACCACCAACGACATCACCCAGATTCAGATGATTATCTCAATGGGGCTTCAAATGATGCTCCGCGCCCCCATCATGGCGATTTGGGCCATCATTAAAATCGTCGGCAAGAGCTGGCAGCTTTCCGCCGTGGTGGCTGCGGCGGTAGCCATCGTTGTGGTCTCCCTCGTCGTCCTGCTGGCAATTATGATTCCCAAGTTCCGCATTGTCCAGCGTCAAATCGACGATGTGAACCGGCTCACAGACGAAAATCTGAGCGGCATCCGGGTCGTTCGGGCCTTCAACGCGGAGCAGTACCAGGAGGATAAATTTGAAACGGCCAATGACAACCTGATGCGGACCCAGTTGTTCACCGGCAGAGGGATGGCATTTCTTTCTCCCATTATGATGTTCGTGCAGAGCGGCGTGAGCGTAGCCATCTATTATGTGGGTGCCTGGCTCATCAACGCCATCCATGTGCCGCTGGACGGTACGGCAGAAGCGATTATGGCGTCCGTCTCTGAGCGGTCAGTCATGTTGGGCGAGGTCGTTTCGTTCAGCTCCTATGCCCTGTATGTCATCATGTCTTTCGTCATGCTGCTGATGATTTTCATGATGCTGCCCCGTGCGCAGGTATCTGCAAACCGTATCAATGAGGTCATCGACTGCGACATCGCCGTGCAGGAGGGGACGGAAACGACCTCTGAGGAAACCGGAAGCATCGAATTCCGGGATGTGTCCTTCCGCTACCCGGACGCCTCCGAGGATTGCCTGAAGCACATCTCCTTCTCGGCCAAGAAGGGCGAAACCGTGGCCTTTATCGGCGCGACCGGTTCCGGCAAATCCACCCTTGCAGGGCTTGTCGCCAGGCTCTATGACGTAACGGACGGAACCGTTCTGCTGGACGGCAAGGATGTTTCCAGTTACGACTTTGAAACGCTCTACGACAAAATCGGCTATATCCCCCAGAAGGCCACCCTGTTTGCCAACACCGTGGAGGGCAACGTCGCCTTTGGTAAGAGCGGACACGCGTTGACCGACGCAGATGTGGACGATGCCCTGGACATTGCCCAGGCGACGGAGTTTGTCAGCACCATGGAGGAAGGAAAGAACAGCTGGATCGCCCAGAGCGGCTCCAACGTCTCCGGCGGCCAGAAGCAGCGGCTGTCGATTGCAAGAGCGATTGCCAGAAAGCCGGAAATTTTGATTTTCGACGACTCCTTCTCCGCGCTGGACTATAAGACCGACCGCATTTTGCGGCAGAGAATCAAGATCGATTTGCAGGGGACGACCTGCCTCATCGTGGCGCAGCGCATTGGCACCATCCGCAACGCGGACAAAATCGTAGTGCTGGATAACGGCGCTGTCGCCGGAATCGGCACCCATGAAGAACTGATGCAGAACTGCTCTGTCTACCAGCAAATCGCCCTGTCGCAGCTCTCCTCAGAAGAGCTTGCGGCGAACGCATAAGGAGGTGCGTCTATTATGGCAGAAACCAATCAAACCAGAACTGCTGCACCCATGAGAAGAGGCCCAATGGGTCGCGGCCCCATGGGCGGCGGAGGCGGTGGAAAAGCGAAGGATATGCGCGGCGCTCTAACGAGCCTTCTGTCCTATTGCAAAAATCAGGTGGGCATCATCGTCCTGGCGCTGGTGCTGGCAGCCGTTGCCGCAGTCTTTACCATCATCGGCCCAGACCAGCTCAGTCGGCTGACTGACTACATTTACGATGGGCTCTCCACAGAAATCGACATGGTCGGCGTCCGAAACGTGGCACTGCTGCTGTTGGGGATTTATCTGGCCAGCGCTGTCTGCAATTTCGTTCAGCACTACATCATGCAGACCGTGACCCAGCGGACCGCGAAGCGGCTCCGTGGGGACATTGACACCAAAATCAACCGTCTGCCCCTGAAATTCTTCTCCGGCAACGCCGCAGGCGATGTGCTTTCCCGCATGACCAACGATGTGGACATGATCGGGCAGGCCATGTCCAACAGCCTGTCCAATCTGGTCACAGCCATTGCACAGTTTATAGGCTGCCTGATTATGATGTATTACACGGATTGGATACTGGCAACCACCACCGTCCTGTCCACCCTCATTGGCCTGGTGCTGATGGTGGTCATTATGAGCCGCTCCCAGAAATACTTCACCGCCCGGCAGGAAAGCCTGGGCACCCTGAACGGCTACATTGAGGAAATGTACGCGGGTCACGATGTTATCCGCATCCTGAACGCTGAGGACGAGGTGAAGGAGACCTTCTCCTCCATGAACCAGGCGGTCAAGGACGCAAACTTCCGCTCCCAGTTCCTGTCCGGCCTGATGCAGCCGCTGATGACCTTCGTAGGCAACCTGGGTTATGTGGCGGTCTGCGTAGTCGGCGCCTGGCAAATCATTGAAGGCAATATCACCTTTGGCGTCATCACCGCCTTCCTGATTTACACCCGCCTGTTCGAGTCCCCCCTGCGGCAGATCTCTCAGGCCATGACCCAGGTGCAGTCCTGCGCGGCCGCGTCCGAGCGTGTCTTTGAGTTCCTGGCCGAGGATGAGATGGAAGACGAGTCCGACAAGGTGCAGCGCATTGACAACGTGCGCGGCGAGGTAGAGTTCCGCCATGTGAAGTTCGCCTATCCCAACGCCCCTGAGAAGGAAATCATCCACGATTTCAGCGTCAAGGTGCAGCCGGGGCAGAAGGTGGCCATCGTCGGCCCCACCGGCGCAGGCAAAACCACCATGGTCAACCTGCTGATGCGGTTCTTTGAGCCGACGGGCGGCATGATTCTGATTGACGGCGTCCCCACCACCTACATTCCCAGAAGCAACGTTCACAGCCAGTTCGGCATGGTCTTGCAGGACACATGGCTGTTCGAGGGGACGGTTCGGGAGAACCTGCTCTACAACACCGAAGGCGTTACAGAGGAGCAGATGATTGAGGCGTGCAAAGCCTGCGGCATCCACAACTTTATTCAGGCGCTGCCCAAGGGCTATGACACCATCCTGACCGACAACACCTCCATCTCCGCCGGGCAGAAGCAGCTGATGACCATCGCCAGAGCCATGATTCAGAACAGCCCCATGCTGATTTTGGACGAGGCCACCTCCAGCGTGGACACCAAGACCGAAATGCTGACCCAACAGGCAATGGACGCTCTGACAGACAAGCGCACCAGCTTCGTCATCGCCCACCGCCTGTCTACCATCAAAAACGCCGACCTCATCCTGGTCATGCGGGACGGCGACATTGTGGAACAGGGCAGCCACGAGGAACTGCTGAAGCAGAACGGGTTCTATGCGGAGCTGTATAACAGCCAGTTTGAGGAAGCGTCCTGACCGGGTATTGAAAACAGTTTGATTTGAATAGTAAAAATGCTGCCGGCTCTGAATGTACATTTGGAGCCGGCAGTAAACCGAAACGCCAACTTTTTGTGCTGCACTCCTTAAACGCGACTGCAAAGGAGTGCGCACGATACTATGTATCAATCAATATCATTAGGTGTTGGTTTGAAGATAAGAAGGGATAAATCATATGGTTTCCATTTTGCTGTCACTTTCCTTCGCTATCCTTGCAGGCCTGCTAATGACCCGTGTTTTTAAACCTTTGAAACTGCCATCCGTCACTGCATATTTGGTTGCCGGGGTCCTGATTGGCCCGTATTGTTTGGGCCGTCTGGGCATTCCAGGGCTGGGGTTCACCTCGATGGACAGTGTGGACGAGCTAAGCCTGATTTCAGACGTAGCGCTTGGATTTATTGCCTTTTCCATCGGCAACGAATTTCGTCTGTCACAGTTGAAAAAGACAGGAAGACAAGCTTTTATCATCGGCATCGTTCAGGCATTGACAGCCGCTTTGCTTGTGGATGCAGCGCTTCTGGCCATCAGTGTGGCAACCAACGGAAGTTTGACCCCAGCACAGGCAATCACTTTAGGCGCTATCGCAACCGCTACCGCGCCTGCGGCGACCCTGATGGTTGTGCGTCAATACAAGGCAAAAGGGCCGCTGGTCGATTTACTGCTGCCAATCGTTGCACTGGATGATGCAGTTGGTTTGGTGGTATTTGCAGTGAGTTTCGGCGCTGCCCGTGCGATGGTGACAGGAGCGATTGATTTTGTCTCCATTATCATCAATCCCCTGCTCGAGATTATTCTGTCTCTTGCACTGGGCGCGGGAATGGGCTGGCTGCTCACCCAAATTGAAAAGTTGTTTAATTCCAATACAAATCGGTTGAATATGTCTATCGCGTTTGTGCTTCTGACCACAGCGCTCTCCATGTTGGAATTTCATATCGGAGCGGTAACAATCAGCTTCTCGTCCCTGCTGGTTTGCATGATGCTGGGAACGGTTTTTTGCAATCTGTGTCCATTGTCCGGAGAGATTATGGATAAAACAGATAGCTGGACAAATCCGCTTTTTGCCGCCTTTTTCGTCATTTCCGGCGCGCAGCTGGAACTGAGTGTATTTACGGACATCACCATCGTGCTGATTGGCCTTGTCTACATTCTCACCCGCTCTGCCGGAAAGTATCTGGGGGGCCTCTCTTTCGGCCCGTGCAACCCATTGCAGCGGTACCATCTGCAAATACCTGGGCGTTACGCTTCTGCCGCAGGCAGGTGTTGCCCTGGGAATGTGTGTAACAGCACAACAGTTGGGAGAACAGGGGGACTTAATCCGAAATATCACACTCTTTGCCATTTTGATTTATGAACTTATTGGGCCGCTGCTGACCAAGGAAGCACTGACAAGAGCAGGTGAGATTCAGCCGATGAGCGATGAGGTAAAAAATCGCCGTGCAGCGAACCTGGAGGCTGCGAAATCGATGCCGTATGAACGGCATAAGAGGCACTGGAAATGAAGCAATCAGCCTCCCCTGGCGCGGAATTGTAGCATTCCAACGCAGTGGTTCGCAGAAACATGAGAAAACCCGGCAGGCTGTCGCAATTTCTGTGACGGTCTGCCGGGTTCTGTTGTCTGTTTGGATTATATCGCTGTTCTGTTTCCCGCATTGCTCAAAGCTGCTGCTCCAGCGCCCACTGAATCCCTGCGGCCATCCGGCCTGTGGAGTTCCGGTAGTGGTTCCCTTTGTTCAGATGGAAGGTCGTTTGGATGCCCTGCTCCGAAAAATACTGCGCCAGGAAGCGGGTGTTCTCCTCCACCGGGGCAAGGTACGGATTTTTCGTGTGGCTCTCCTGATCGCCCAGGGAGAAGTAAATCACCTTCACCTGCTCCGAAATGGGGTGCTGCTGGACAAAGGTCACAAAGTCAGGATACCACAGGGAGCCGGACGCAGAGACGAGGCGGGCAAAGCAGTCCGTTTTGTACCCCGCGTACACGGCGAACAGCCCCGCCAGGGAATACCCCGCCAGAGCGCAGTACGTCGGCTGGGTCGGGAGCGCCGCTGTGATTTGCGGCAGCAGTTCGTCGATGAGTTGTGCCAGCCAGGTATCCGCGCCGCCGGAACAGGGCGTGTCTCCCTTGGAGATGGGCGGGATGGGCCATGGCGTCATATCGTCGTCCCAACTCACCCCGTTGATGACCGCCAGCGAAAATGCCGGACAGTCCAGCTTCCGGCAGGCCTGCCACAGGGCTTTCCCTTCCCCCATGACAGCATGATAAATCACCAGCGGCGCCAACTGAGGTGCGCAGTAGACCTGTATCTTTTTCCCGTTTACTTGCAGCGTAACTTCCTTTTCTGCTTTCATGCTCCCTCACCTTGCCCTAAAGCGATGTTTCGCTATATTTCAAATACCCCTTCATATCCCGAAAGCCCAGTGACCGATACAAGGGATACGCCTGCTCCGACGCCTCCAGATAAATCTTCTCCGCGCCCCAGCGCTGCGCCTCCTGCACCAGCCATTGCACGGTTTTCTTTCCCACGCCTTGCTGACGCATAGCGGGAACGGTGTAAATGTTCATCAGATACCCGCATTTGCCGCCGGGATTGTCCGGCGAGGGCATCTCCCTGTAGAGACAGACGCCGCCGCAGCCCACGATTTCTTCTCCAGCGCAGGCGAAGCAGGCGATGTGTTCCCCCGCTTTCAATGCGGTACAGTAGTATGCCTGGTTTGCGGCGAGAAGCTCTGTCCTATCCTCCCCGTCCGGGATGGAAAATACCTCCCGCAGAATGACCTCCCGCCAGCGCAGCAGCTCCTCTAAATCGGAGCTGTCCGCTTTTCTGATTGCGATTTCCAACTCAGCAAGTCCCTTCCTTCAGCACCACCGGCAGACGTTTCACATCCGGCTTTCCGTTGGGGGTCAGGGGAATGTGATCCAGCATCACAAAAAATTCCGGTATCATAAAGGAAGTCAGATAGCGCCCCAGCTTTTTCTTGACCTCGGACAGCACGAACTCTGTCCCCTCCGGGACTACATAGGCGGTCAGGTGGGAAAGGCCGTGCTCATCGGTGAACGGGCAGACCACGGCGGTCTGTACCTCCTCGCAGTCGCAGAGGACGTTTTCCACCTCCTCCGGCTCCACCCGCTTCCCCAAAATCATCACCTGAGAATCTCTGCGGTGGAGGAACGCCAGATTGCCGTCCGGCAGGAGATAGCCCAGGTCGCCGCTCCGGTAGAGCCGCTTCCCGTCCGCACCGGTCACGAACATCTCGTTTTTGCTCTGGTCGAGATACCCGTTGGAGACGCCGCCGCCGGAGATGCAAAGCTCCCCCACAGCGCCGGCGGGGACGGGCTTTCCATCCTCATCCAGCAGCTCGATTTGCGTGCCAAGCACTGGTTTCCCGATGGGATAGGTGCCGTCCTCCAGCGCCTTCTGGCCGTTGCAGCAAAAATAGCTGCAACAGACGGTGGTCTCCGACGGCCCATAGGTGTTGTAGACCATGACCTGGGGCAACAGATGATTCACATAGCTCTCCCGCAGGACGTCGCCGCCGCTGATGAGCAGCCGTAGGCTGGAAGGGATGCGCTCCAGCCCGTTCAACTCCATCAGCAGATAGGGGAATCCGCTGAGGATGGTCACGTTCTTCTCCTGCACAAAGTCCATCAGAGAATGAACATCCGCTCTCGCCTGGCCATCCGGAATGGCGAGGGCGGCCCCGGAGAGGAGGGTGGTAAAGACTTCCTCCACAAAAATATCGAAGGAGCAGACGGAATATTGCAGCATCACGTCCCCGGCGGCGGGGTGAAACTCGTGCTGAAACGCCCGAACGTAATGGCAGACGTTGGCATTAGTTACGCAGACGCCCTTGGGCACGCCGGTGGAACCGGAGGTATATAAAATATAAGCCAAAGACTCCGGGCGTGTCAAGCGATTATTTCCGCACGCGGCAGCTTCCTCGGTCATATCCTCCAGGAACAGCAACGGAAAGCCCGCCAGCTTCTCCTGGTACTTCCGCTGGGTGATGATGAAGCCTACGCCGCTCTCCTGCATCATAAAGCGGATACGCTCCTCCGGGAAATCCGGCTCCGCCGGAACGTAAGCCGCCCCGGTTTTCAGCACGGCAAAAATGGCGGCGATGAAATCCGCCCCGTGGTCTGCCACGATACCGATACAGTTTTCCCGGGAGGGAAAGTTTCCTGCAATCACGTCAATGCGCCGGTCAAGCTGGGCGTAGGTCAGGGTCTGCGCCTGCTCGATAATGGCAGGCTGTTCAGAAAATTGTGTTACGGTTTCTGCAAAGCGTTCATAAATGGTGGAATTACTCATAAGGTCGGCCTCCTTCGGGCCGGATGGATGATAAATCAAAGGCAAAATGATAAATTTGGTAGCTGCTCAATCGGGGGAGAAATTCCGGCAAAACTCCTTGTAATTATAATCCTTCCCTGGACGGCAAAGGACGGCAAACTGAATGGAATCAAAAATCTGCCTGCTGCCCATCCCGGCAAAGGTGAACGCCCGGATGGCACGGGCAAACAAATCGGAAACCAGCGCCGCATCGTTCCCGTACACGCCGCAGCCGAAGGCCCCCAGAATCAGGTGGCGATAACCCTGGGAGGCCGCCACCAGCAGCATACCCCGGATACGCTTATAAAGCATCTCCTCGTATTCCTGCTGGCTCATCCCCTCCAGCCCCAGGCGCACCATCGGGGCGGCGCAGCTCATGACGGAGACGGGGAACGGCTGGGCAAGGGCTTCGGACGAGGCGTCTTTGATGACCTCCACGTTGGGAGAGAGCAGCACGCCGTCCGACCCCATGCGGGTCTTTCTGGCGTTGTTGTAGTCGTAGTACCGCTTTGCGCCCTCACTCTCCAGAGACAGCAGCAGGGATGTCCTCCGGCAGAGATCCTCCTCCTGGGCGTTGGCTCCGTTCCGGGTCTGGCCGCCGGGCCGGGTAGCGCTGGCCAGATTCAGCACGAGAATTTTGGGCGCGGATTCTCCCGCATTTTTCAGAAGCTGATACTGCTTCTGCGCCAGGACAAGGGCGTCCTCATTTTCACAGCCGAAGGTGCAGGAGGCGTCCTGTGCCTGCGGTTCTTCCCGCTCCGGGGCGGTGAGAGACGGCAGTTCCTCCGGCAGATACACCCGAATCTCTCGCATCTGCTCCGGTGAAAAGGCAAGATGCACGTCCTGCCCGTCCTTGGAGTAGCCGCCCTGTTCCAGAATGGCCAGCGTGTCCTCCAGTATCGCAATATTCTTTTTCCTGCGCATTTCCTTCTGCTGTTCCCGCTCCTTAATTTCCTCCTCAGAGAGGCCCTGATACTCCCGCGCCCGCATCTGTGCCGCAAGTTTCTTGAGCCGTTCTTCTTCGGATAGTTCCTTTTTGATTTCCTGTTCAGCCATGTTCGCCCCGCCTTTCTTTCAGCTTTTGAAACACATCGTCGCATGGTTCCCGGATGTTCAAATCGGCCATGCTGTCGAACCCGGTGTGGCCCGGATTGATTTGGACAATGACAGCGTCTCTCCGCCGGTAATTCCAGTAGGCGCTCCCATAATAGCCGTTGGTTCCAATCACAAGAATCAAATCCGCCTTGGAAATCCAGTCCTGCGCCTTTTTCACGCCCTCGTCCCAAAGCCCGATGTGGCTGTACAATTCCCAGGGAAGAATCGTCCCACCGCAGAAGTCGCATTTGGGCAACTCCTCCTGCTCCCATATCTCATAGCCGTCGTAGTGCCGTCCGCACTTGGAGCAGCGGTTGATTTGACAGCTGCCCTGGATTTCCGCCACGTTTTTGGAACCGGCCATCGTGTGCATACAGTCCTCGTTTGTGGTGATGATTCCAATCAGCTTTCCGGCATCCTCCAGCTCCCGCAGGGCGTAGTGGCTGGGGCTGGGGTGATAGTGGTGCATCGTTTTGACGTAGGAGCGCAAAAAGCGGTCGCTCCCGAACCCGCCTGGCCGGATGCTGCGGGAGAGCTGCCCATAGGTCACGCCGCCGCCGGAAAGAGAGATCCCGGCGCCGGTGATGGCCACCGCCGCGTGGCTCTGGTCAATGTATTCGGCTAACTGCTCTATTTTGTCCTCGTTCCGGCCTCCTCTGGAAATTCTCATCAGGTTCACATCCTATCTTTATCACATTCCGTCAGTTGTATTCCGTATTTTCTTCAATCTTTGGAAAACATCATCGGAACCCTGGCGGATATTCAAATCAGCCACGCTGTCAAAGCCGGTGTGCCCCGGATTGATTTGGACGATGGCCGCATCCCTCCGCCGGTAGTTCCAGTAAACGTCTCCGTAGTTGCCCCGTGTTCCGATGACAAGAATCAGGTCAGCTTGTGCAATCCACTCTCTGGCTTTCCTGACATCCGCATCCCACAGGCCGATATGGCTGTACAGCGGCCAGGGAAGGATTTCCCCGCCGCAGGCGTCGCATCGGGGCAGCTCGTCCTGTTTCCAAATCTCATACCCGTCATAATGGCGGCCACACTTGGCGCAGCAGTTGACCTGGAGGCTGCCCTGAATTTCCGCTACGTTCTTGGACCCGGCAATCGTGTGCATACAGTCCACATTCGTGGTGATGATACCGGCGAGCTTGCCCTCTGCTTCCAGGTCTGCCAGGGCATAGTGAGCAAAGCTGGGCTGATAGGAGAACATCGTCTCCAGAAAGGTGGGCAAAAAGGACCCTGCGCCGGAGCCCCATCTGCCGCCGCCTCTGCGGGCGGTGCGCATCTGGCCATAGGTGACCCCGCCGCCGCCAACGGAAATGCCTGCGCCGGTGGTGGCGACAATGCTGCCGCTTCGGTCAATATAGTCGGCCAACTGTTGGATTTTATCCATATTTATGACCATTCCTTTCCGCTGCGCTCCAAGGCACCAAAGGGAATGAAA
>JAJQFX010000298.1 GCA_021200895.1 Clostridiales bacterium
CCCTCTTTCCCCCATTTCTCGGCGGAACGAGAAATGGGGCCCGCCGGGAGGGCAAGCCGTTGTTCCTTTATCAATCCTTGCCCAAGAAGGGCAGTCCCTTAAATTGCTGACATTGCCTTTCAGGGTAGGTGCGCAGCGTAACTGCCGCCTGAAGGCGGAGGTGCCTCGGTCGGAGGCAGAGGGGTTTGCAGCTGCCCCTACGGGAAAGTGAAGATTTAATTTTCACGTTCTACTACAGAAAAGGAAAGATTTAGGCTCTATGTTCTACTACAGAACTGTGGGAAGCGCCGCCACCCAACACAGCGGGGAACTGAAAAAGTAAAAGCTGTTCTTGCCAATGCGCCGAAGAGAGGGTATAATACTAAGTAGTATGAGGCAGTATGCTGGCTGGGAGGATATGGCCAGCGCCTGTTTTCGGCGCTTTTTGGGAAGCAGAGGAGGTGCTAGAATATGGATTCGCTCATTTTGGTGCTACATAAGGCACTGGGCTATCTGGAGACGATTCGGTTCTCCGACGTGGTGGATATTGCGCTTATCGCCTATCTGATTTACAAGCTGCTGCGGCTTGCCAAGGCGAGCCAGGCCGGGCAGGTGCTCAAGGGCATCATCGTGCTCATTGTGCTGCTGTGGGGGGCCAGCCTGCTGGACCTCCATGTGCTGAACTACCTGCTGAGCAACGCGCTGGAAATCGGCCTGCTGGCGCTCATCGTGGTGTTCCAGCCGGAGATACGTCACTTTTTGGAGCAGATGGGCAGCGGGGGCTTTACCAGCGTGTTCAGCCGGCACGTGACCACCGTGGATTAGCTGGAAAACTCTATTGACGAGACGGTCGCGGCTTATGCCGCCATGTCCAAGAGCAAGACAGGCGCCCTGACCGTCTTTGAGCGGGGCAGCATTTTGGACGACTGCATTAAGACCGGCACCGCCCTGGACGCCTCCGTCTCGGCGGAGCTGCTGAAAAACATCTTCTTTGTGAAAGCGCCCCTCCATGATGGGGCGGTCATTGTGCGGGAGGGCAGGATCGTCGGCGCGGGCTGCGTCCTGCCCCTGTCCAGCAACACCAACATCAGCAAGGAGTTGGGGATGCGGCACCGGGCCGGTATCGGGGCCACGGAGCATACCGACGCGGTGGTGGTCATCTGTTCGGAGGAGACAGGCTCCATCTCCGTGGCCACCAACGGGACGCTGCGCCGCCATCTGGCCCCGGAGACGCTGCGCAGAGTGCTGCGCAATGAGCTGCTCCCCCAGGAAAAACTGGAGGAGAAAAAGGATTTGCTGAGCCTGAGCATTTCCGCCTTGCGGGACTCCTGGCGCGGCAGGAAGGGGGGCCGTGACGAGCATGAAGATGTGGAATAAGCTGAAGGGGAGCAGGCTGGCTTATGGGCTGCTGGCGGTGCTGTGCGCGGTGGCGCTGTGGCTGTATGTGGACATCACCACCGAGCCGGACGCCTATACCACCATCCGCAATATCCCCGTCACCATTTTGGGGGAGGACGAGCTCAGTCAGCAGGGGCTGATGATTACCGACGTAGAGGACTCCACCGTCACCCTGAAGCTGACCGGAGTCCGGGCGGTCATCTCCCAGATGGACCGGGACAACGTCAGCATCACCGCAGATGCCGCCAGCCAAATCACAGAGGCGGGGGAGCAGGAGCTGAGCTATACCATCACCTGGCCCAGCAACACCTCCCTGACCAACTTCTCCATCTCCTCCCGCAGCCCGTCTACCATCACCGTCACCGTGACGGAGATAGACACCAAGGAGGTCAGCGTCTCCGGCGTCTTTACCGGCAGCGTGGCGGACGGCTACCTGTATGACAGCGCCGACTTCCAGCTGGGGGTGGAGACCATCACCGTCAGCGGGGAAGCCTCCCTGGTGGAGCAAATCGACCACGCCCAGGTGGTGTTGGACGCGACGGAACTGACCAGCTCCTGGTCCGGGACGCTGCCCATCCAGCTGGTGACGGCGGACGGAACGGAGGTGGAGCAGGAAGAGCTTACCCTGTCCGCCACGGAGACGGAGGCCACCTTCCCGGTGCGCTGCGTCAAGGAGGTACCGTTGAAGGTCACCTTCCAGGAGGGCGGCGGAGCCACGGAGGACGATGTCACTTATGAAATGTCCCAGGAGACGCTGCTGATTTCCGGCACAGAGGAGACGCTGACCGCCATCAGCGAGCTGAAGCTGGGGACGATAGACCTGTCCCAGGTCATCACCTCGGAGGAGTACACCTTTACCCTGCAAATGCCGGAGGGCGTTACCAATGAGAGCGGCTACAGCACCGTCACCGTCTCGGTGAAAATCTCCGGCCTGACCACCCAGAAGGTGGAGACCAGCGACATCCGCCTGGTCAACATCCCGGATGGAATCTCCGCCACCCTGGTGACGGAGAGCCTGGAGGTACGCATCCGGGGCGACGAGGCCACCATGGCGCTGCTGACGGATGAGGATGTCTATGTGGAGGCCGACCTCAGCGAGATAGACGCCAACGCCACAGGCACCTGCACCGTGCCTGCGGAGGTGAAGGTGCAGGGCATGAGCGACATCGGAGCCATTGACAGCTACTCCGTTGTGGTGGAAATCAGCGAGGCGGAGGCTGGTACGGAGACGGCTACCGGAACGGCCACGGACGGGACGTAGCGCGGCCCGATGCCCAACGGAGGAAAACGCGCTGTTTTGCCGAAAACTGTGAAGAAAGCCGGTTTACAAGGCCGGGAAAGTTTGATATAATTTCTATTTATGTAAGCGAAACCGCCCTCCGCCCTCTGTGCGGAGCGGCTGTCAGCGGGAGGAATACCATGCTAAAGAGCATGACAGGCTATGGGCGCGGAGAGCTGACCCTGCACGGCCGCGCCATCGCGGTGGAGGTGCGCAGCGTCAATAACCGCTATCTGGATTGCAGCGTCCATCTGCCCAGGGCCTACGCCTGCGCGGAGGACGGCATCCAGCGGGCGGTGAAGCACGCCGTCTCCAGAGGCAAGGTGGACGTATTCGTTTCGGTGGAGCAGGAAGCCGCCGAGGCGGTGGCCGTCCGGGTGAACGAGGCCGTGGCGGCAGGATATGTGGCCGCCTTCCGGGCCATGGCGGAGCAGTTCCACCTGGCCGGAGAGGTCTCCCTGGACTTGATTGCCCGTATGCCCGATGTGGTGCAGGTGGAGAAGACCCCCGAAAACCTGGAGGAGTTGGCGGCAGACCTGCTGGCGGTCACCCAGGCCGCCCTGGCGGACTTTGACACCATGCGCAGCCGGGAAGGAGAGAAACTCTACGAGGATCTGGCCCAGCGGTTGAACACCATGGAGCAGTATGTGGCCGTGGTGGAGCGCCGCTCCCCGGAGACGGTGGCGGCGTACCGGGAGCGGCTCTACGGCCGCATCCAAGAGACCCTGGGCGACCGGCAAATCGACGAGGGCCGGGTGCTGACCGAGGCGGCCGTCTTTGCGGACAAGGTGGCCGTGGCGGAGGAGACGGTGCGGCTGAGCAGCCACATCGCCCAGTTCCGGGCTATGATAGACGGCGGGCAGCCCATTGGCCGGAAGCTGGACTTCCTGATTCAGGAGATGAACCGGGAGACCAATACCATCGGCTCCAAATGCAACGACCTGGAGCTGTCCACCGTGGTGGTGGACATGAAGGCGGAGCTGGAAAAAATCCGGGAGCAGGTGCAGAACGTGGAGTGACGCCTTGGGGAGGGGTTCCTTTGAAACTGGTGAATATTGGCTTTGGGAACATGGTTTCCGCGGAGCGCATCGTCACGGTCGTCAGCCCGGACTCCGCCCCCATCAAGCGGCTGGTGCAGGAGGGCCGGGACCGGGGCGTCCTCATCGACGCCACCTATGGCCGCCGCACCCGCAGCGTCATCGTCACGGATTCTGACCATGTCATTTTATCGGCGGTGCAGCCGGAAACAATAGCGGGGCGGGTCAACGGCAAGGACGCCGGCCCCGAGGTGGAGGAAGCGCATGACTGAGGCACAGAAGCAAGGGCAGCTGATTGTCATCTCCGGGCCGTCCGGAGTCGGCAAAGGGACGCTGATCGAGGAGCTGAAAAAGGGGCGGAGCGATTTGGGCTTTTCCGTCTCCTACACCACCCGCGCCCCAAGGGAGGGCGAGGTGGACGGCAGGCATTATTTCTTCGTCACCCAGCAGGAGTTCCAGCGCCGGGTGGAGACGGAGGACTTTCTGGAGTACGCCGGATATGCGGACAACGCCTACGGCACCTCCCGGAGCCAGGTGGAGGCCATGCTGAACCGGGGCCAGACCGTCATTCTGGACATTGAGACCCAGGGGGCCATGCAGGTGCGGCAGCGCCGCCCGGACGCCACCCTGATTTATATCCTGCCCCCCTCCTATGGGGAGTTAAAGGCCCGCCTGTACGGGCGCAGGACGGAGGACGAGGCCAGCATCCGCAAGCGCCTGGCGCTGGCAAAGGCGGATTTGCCCTACATCCCCCAGTATGATTTTATCGTAGTCAACCGCCAGGTGACGCTGGCGGTGCAGGAGCTGGATGAGATTTTGCGGGCCGCCCGGTGGAAGAGCTGCTATCGGCAGGAGGTCATTCAGCAATACCAACATTCCTTTGACGAGGAAGAACCCACGGGGCAGCCGTAAGAGCAGTTTGACTGCCGTTTGAAAGGAAGGACCAGTTATGATTTTGTATCCCATGAATGAGTTGCTGACCAACGTTTCCAGCCGCTATGAGCTGGTGAATCTGGTGGCCCACCGGGCGCGGCAGCTGTCCGGCGACGCCGAGCGGGAGAAGGAGCCGCTGGAGGATAAGCCTGTGACCATCGCCCTGAACGAGGCGTGGGCCGGGGAACTGAAGCCGGAGCCGGAGGACGAGGAGCCGGAAGGCGCGTCCGAGGCGGCGGATGAGGAACCGAATGCGGCGGAGTGACAAGCCGCGCAAACGAAAAAACGCTTATTAAGGCAGCGCCGCAAGGCGCAGGAACCTCTGAATAAATGGAACAAGGGCGGCCCCTTCCGGGCTGCACGCTTGCCCCTTTATTCAGAGGTTCCCTGGAGAGGGGAGGAGTGCAGGTGGAGGCTGTGACGCTTTGCCAGGTGGCGGTTTCAGCGGCCACCTACGCCATCGATAAGCCCTACACCTACCTTGTCCCGGAGGGGCTGCGGGAGGCGGCCCAGCCGGGGATGCGGTGCATCGTCCCCTTTAGCCAGGGCAACCGGCGGGTGGAGGGCATTCTGCTCCGGGTCTGGCAGGGGGAGAAGCTTCCCCGGCTCAAGCAGGTGCTCCAGCTGCTGGACGAGCAGCCGGTGCTGGACGAGGATATGCTGGAGCTGGCCCTCTGGATGCAGCAGCGGTATTTCTGCACCGTATATGACGGGGCCAAGGCCATGCTCCCCACGGGGCTGTACTACGCCCTGAAAGACACCTTCACCCTCTGCGCCGGGGTAGATGAGGCCAGGGCCTTCGCGGAGACCGCCCACGCCCCCGCCCAGCGGCGGGTGGTGGAGGTGCTGCTGGCCGCCGGCGGCTCGGCGGAGCGGCAGGCCATCTATGCCGCCTTTGAGAAGAAAAGCCCCAACCAGGCGTTGAAGGCGCTGCAGGATAAGGGCCTCATCCGGCTGGAGACCAGTTCCGTCCGGGGCGTTGGCGACAAGACCGAGCAGGTGGCGGAGCTGGCCTGCCCGGAGGAGGAGGCGCTGGAGCAGCTGAACACCCGCGCCAAGGCCCAACGGGCCGTGATTCACTTCCTGGCCCAGGTAGGGGGCTGTGCCTCGCTGAAGGACATCGGCTACTTCACCGGCGTGAAGCGGGCCACCCTCACCGCCCTGGAGAAGAAGGGGCTGGTGACGCTGCTGGCCCGGGAGGTATTCCGCCGGGCGGAGCGGCAGGCGGTGGAGCGTCAGCCCATCCCTGTTCTGAACGCCGGGCAGGAGGAGGCCTACCAGGGCATCGGCGCCCTGATGGATGCCGGGCAGCCCGCCTGCGCCCTGCTATACGGCGTCACCGGCAGCGGCAAGACCCTGGTGTATATCAAGCTGATTCACAAGGCGCTGGCAGAGGGGAAGACCGCCCTGGTGCTGGTGCCGGAAATCGCCCTGACCCCTCAGATGCTCCGCCGGTTTCAGGCTCAGTTTGGGGAGCGTGTGGCGGTGCTCCACTCCGCCCTCTCCGTGGGGGAGCGGTATGACGAGTGGAAGCGGGCCAAAAGCGGCAGGGCCCAGGTGGTCATCGGCACCCGGTCTGCCATCTTCGCGCCGCTGGAACGGCTGGGGCTGATTATTTTGGACGAGGAGCAGGAGAGCAGCTACAAATCGGAGACTGTCCCCCGCTATCACGCCAGGGACATCGCCAAGTACCGCTGCAAGCAGACCAGGGCCACCCTGGTGCTGGGCTCCGCCACCCCCTGTATCGAGACGATGTACCAGGCCAAAGAGGGCCGCTACCACCTCTTCCCGCTGCGGGAGCGGTACAATGAGCAGGCGCTGCCGAAGGTCTATCTGGCGGATTTGAAGCAGGAGCTGCGCAGCGGCAATGACCGGGCCATCAGCCGGAGCCTGCAAAAGCGCATCGGCATGAACCTGGAAAAGGGAGAGCAGACCATCCTTTTCCTGAACCGGCGGGGCACCAGCCGGGTGGTGGTCTGCCCGGAGTGCGGCTACACGCCGGAGTGCCCGAATTGCAGCGTGAAGCTGACCTATCATGGGGACAACGGGCGGCTGATGTGCCATTACTGCGGCTTCTCCCAGAAGGTGCCGGATTGGTGCCCGGAGTGCGGCAAACCACTTGCCTTCGCCGGGGTGGGCATCCAGAAGGTGGAGCAGGAGTTAAACGACCTGTTCCCCGGGACGGAGATACTGCGGATGGATGCGGACACGGTGTCCGCCTCCAACAGCCATGAGAAGATATTATCGAAATTCGAGCGGGAGAAGATACCCATCCTCATCGGCACCCAGATGGTGACCAAGGGGCTGGACTTTGAGAACGTGACGCTGGTGGGGGTCATCGACGCTGACCTGGCCCTGTTCAACGAAAGCTACCGGGCGGCGGAACGCACCTTCTCCCTGCTGACCCAGGTGGTAGGCCGGGCCGGACGGGGCGGCAAACAGGGGGTGGCGGTGATTCAGACCTACACCCCCAAAAATGACACCATCCGCTTCGCCGCCGAACAGGATTACGACAGCTTCTATGCCTCGGAGTTGGAGCTGCGGCAGGCCAGGGGCTTCCCGCCCTTTCGGGACTTGTACGTCCTGACCTGCTCCGGCCAGCGGCAGACCGACGTGGTGGAGAGCTGCGTCCGCCTGCGGGAGGGGCTGAAAAGCTGGCGGAGCCAGCCGGAGTTCCGGGGGCAGCCCTTTGAGGTGCTGGGCCCCGCCTCCGCCCCGGTGCTGCGGGTGATGGGGCGGTACCGCTACAATTTGACCCTGACGTGCCGGGACAGCGCCGCCATCCGGCGGATGCTGGCGGCGCTGCAAAAGGCGTTTATGACAGAGAAGATGAACCGCGGCGTTTCCCTTTCCGTGGATTTGAACCCCATGGACTGACCGCCGCGGCAGGAAGCAAGAAAGGACGCAGAGACGATGATTCGTGAAATTGTGAAAAAAGGCGACAAAATTTTGACCAAGACCTGCCATCCCGTGACCCGGTTTGACTGGCGGCTGAGCCGCCTGCTGGACGACCTGCGGGAGACGCTGCTGGACTCCGGCGGCATGGGGCTGGCCGCTCCCCAAATCGGCATCTGCCGCCGGGTAGTGGTGGTGATGAACGAGGCGGAGGAGATTCACGAGTTGGTGAACCCGGAAATCATCGCCTCCTCCGGGGAGCAGGTGGACTTTGAGGGCTGCCTGTCCCTCCCCGGCAAGTACGGTCTGGTGAAGCGGCCCATGACCGTCCGCGTCCGGGCCCAGGATCGGAAGGGGAACTGGTTCGAGGTAGAGGACTCCGGGCTGACCGCCCGCTGCTTCTGCCATGAGCTGGCCCATCTGGACGGGCAGATGTTTGACGAACTGTGCGACCGCCTCTACACCAGCGAAGAGGTGGACGAATACCGGGCCGCTCAGGAGAAGGCCCAGGAGGCCCAGGCGGAGGACTGACGCCGCCAGAACACCGGCAAGGGGGAAGAAGCATTGCGTATCGTATTCATGGGGACGCCGGAGTTTGCCGTGCCGTCCTTCCGGCGGCTGCTGGCCGACGGCCATCAAATCGTGGGGGTATACACCCAGCCGGATAAGCCCAAGAACCGGGGGATGAAGCTGACGCCCAGCCCGGTGAAGGTGGCGGCGCTGGAGGCTGGGGTGCCGGTCTACCAGCCCAAGACCCTGCGGGACGGCGAGGTGCAGCAGACCCTGGCCGCCCTGGCCCCGGAGCTCATCGTGGTGGCGGCCTACGGCAAGATTTTGCCGAAAGAGGTGCTGAAGCTGCCGCCCTACGGCTGCATCAACGTCCACTCCTCCCTCCTGCCAAAATACCGGGGGGCCGCCCCCATCAACTGGGCGGTCATCAACGGGGAGCGGGAGACCGGCGTGACCATTATGTATATGGCCGAGACCCTGGACACCGGGGACATTATTTCCCAGGCCGCCACCCCCATCGACCCGGACGAGAGCGTGGAGACCCTCACCGGCCGCCTGGCGGAGCTGGGCGGCGCGCTGCTGGGGGAGACGGTGCAGGCCATCGCCGCCGGTACCGCCACCCGCACCCCTCAAGACGAAGCAAAGCAGACCTACGCCCCCATGTTGAGCCGGGCGCTGTCCCCCCTGGACTTCACCCGGAGCGCCAGGGAGTTGCATGACCAAATCCGGGGGCTGACCCCCTGGCCTGCCACCACCGCCACGGTGCAGGGCGTCACCTTTAAGGTGTACGCCTCCGCCCTGACCGGGGAGACCACGACCCAAATCCCCGGAACGGCTCTGGGGGCGGACAGGCTGGGCATTCGGATGGCCTGCGGAGACGGGCAAGTGCTGACCCTGACCGAGGTGCAGGCCCCCGGCAAAAAACGGATGAAAGCGGCGGATTACCTGAGAGGCCATCCGCTATTTGGATGATATGACAGAGAAGCGGGAAGAAAAACAGAAAAACGCCCGGCAGGTGGCCCTGGAGGTGCTGCTGCGGTGCCAGGGTCAGCGGGCCTGGTCGGACGCGGCGTTGAAAAACGCCGTCCGGCAGGCGGGGCTGACGCGGCAGGACAGCGCCCTGTGCAGCCGCATCTGCTACGGCGTCCAGCAGAACAAACTGCTGCTGGACAGCTGGATCGCCTGGCTGTCCACCGTCCCGCCGGAGAAGTTGGAGCCGCCCCTCCGGGTGGCGCTGTGGATGGGGCTGTATCAAATCGCCCTGCTGGACCGCATCCCGGACAGCGCCGCCGTCAACGAGACGGTGAAGCTGTGCCGGGCCTACTGCCGGAACCCCCACTCCGCCAAGCTGGCCAACGGAATTTTGCGCAGCTTCTGCCGGAAGCGGGGGGAGCTGCCCCAGCCGGAGAGCCTGTCCGTAGCCTACAGCCACCCCCAATGGCTGGTGGACTGCCTGGGGGAGGCCCTGGGGGAGGGCGGCGACCTGGAGGGTCTGCTGCGGGCCAACAACGCCCAGCCCAAGACCACCATCCAGACCAACACCCTGCGCACCACCCCGGAGGCGCTGCTGGCGGAATTGCAGGCAGCCCAGGTGGAGGCCCAGCCTCACCCCTGGCTGCCCGGCTGCCTGGAGCTCAGCGGCACAGGCGATTTGGAGGGGCTGGACGCCTTCCGCCGGGGGGACTTCTTCGTCCAGGACGGAGCGGCGCGGCTGGCGGTGCTGGCGGCGGAGCCTCAACCCGGAATGCAGGTGCTGGACTGCTGCGGTGCGCCGGGGGGCAAGACCTTCTCCGCCGCGCTGCTGATGGGAGACGAGGGCAGTATCCTGTCCTGCGACATCCACCCCGGCAAGGTGAAGCTGATTTCCGCCGGAGCGACGCGGCTGGGGCTGAACAGCGTGACAAGCCGCCTGCAAAACGCAAAGGAATTTGACCCCGCGTTGGAAGGGGCATTTGACCTGGTGATAGCGGACGTGCCCTGCTCCGGCTTGGGCATCATCCGCAAGAAGCCGGATATTCGCGAGAAGGACCCGGCGCAGCTGGCCGGACTGCCCCAGGTGCAGCGGGCCATTCTGGACAACGTCAGCCGCTATGTGAAGCCGGGGGGCAGGCTGCTCTACGCCACCTGCACCGTGCTGAAGCGGGAGAATGAGGATGTGGTGACGGGCTTCCTGGCTTGCCACAGCGACTTTGCCCTGGAACCCCTTCCGCTGCCGGAGCCTGTCGGCCCGGTGGAGGCGGGGATGCTGACCCTCTGGCCCCACATCCACGGCACGGACGGCTTCTTCATGGCAAGGCTGTGCCGACGGGAAAGGAGCGATGACAGGTGACGGACATCAAATCCCTGAGCAGGGCGGAGCTTGCCGCCCTGGTGGCGGAGCTGGGGGAGCCTTCCTTCCGGGCAAAGCAGATTTTCACCTGGCTCCAGAAGGGCGTGGAGGGCTTTGACGAGATGACGAACCTCTCCAAGCCCCTCCGGCGGAAGCTGGAGGAGCGCTGCACCCTCTCCGTGCCGGTGGTGGAGCGGAGGCAGGTCTCCCGGCTGGACGGCACCATCAAATATTTGTGGCGTCTGGCGGACGGAAATTGCATCGAAACGGTTATCATGCGCTATAAACATGGGAATACTATCTGCGTCTCCTCCGAGGTGGGGTGCCTGATGGGCTGCGCCTTCTGCGCCTCCACGGTGGGGGGCCTGGTGCGGCGGCTCACCCCGGCGGAGATTTTGGACCAGGTGATTTTCTCCCAGAAGGACTCCGGGCTGCCCATCTCCAACATTGTGCTGATGGGCATCGGGGAGCCGATGGACAACCTGGATGCGGTGCTGCGGTTCCTGGAGCTGGTGAACGACCCGGACGGGCTGAACATCGGGATGCGGCATATCTCCCTGTCCACCTGCGGCATTGTGCCGGGTATCCGGCGACTGGGGGCGCTGGACTTGCAGCTGACCCTATCCGTCTCCCTCCACGCCCCGGATAATGAGACGAGAAACACGTTGATGCCGGTGAACCGGGCCTATCCGGTGGAGGAGCTGTTCGCCGCCTGTCACTGGTACTTTCAGGAGACGGGGCGGCGCATCAGCTTTGAGTACGCCATGATAGACGGCGTGAACGACCATGACTGGCAGGCAGATTTGATCGTAAAGCGGCTAAAGGGGATGCCAGGCCATGTGAACCTGATTCCCCTGAACGACGTGCGGGAAAGCCCTTTAAAGCCCTCCAAACGGGTGGCTGCCTTCCAGAAGCGTCTGGAGGCCCAGGGCGTCACCGCCACCGTCCGCCGGAAGCTGGGGGGCGACATCGATGCCTCCTGCGGCCAGCTCCGGCGAAAGACACTGAATTTGGAAGAATGACCTGAACGAACGACCCTGAGTGCATCAACACAGCGATTTTCCTCTGCTCCGCGCTGCGCCGGAGCAGGCCAGACATAACAGCGCAGGGAAATGGACGGGCACGCATGAACATATATGGAATCACCGACCAGGGCAGGATACGGACGCAGAATCAGGATGCTTTTTATGAATGGACGGACGGGGCCTACGCCGTGCTGCTGGTCTGCGACGGCATGGGCGGGGCCAAGGCCGGGAACATCGCCAGCACCCTGGCCGCCCAGCAGTTTGCTCAGGCCCTGAGCAAGTCCCACGGCGGCGTACAGGAGCGGCTGCGCGCCGCGCTGGCCCAGGCCAACGAGGCCGTCTATACCCGCTCCCGCCAGGACGAAAGCTGCCGGGGCATGGGTACCACCCTGGTGGCGGCCTTCGCCGGAGCGGGCAAGGCGTACTTTATCAACGTGGGGGACAGCAGGGCCTATTACCTGACCCCCGACGGCATCCGCCAGGTGACCCGCGACCACTCCCTGGTGGCGGAGATGGTGGAGTCCGGCAGGCTCACTCAGGAGGAGGCCCGCAGCCACCCCAACCGCAACGTCATCACCCGGGCGCTGGGTACCGCTCAGGACGTAATCGGCGACATCTTTGAGGTGGAACTGGAAGAGCGCAGCAGACTGCTGCTGTGCAGCGATGGGCTGAGCAATCTGGTGACGCCGGAGGAAATGCTGCAAGCCGCCACGGCGGAGGGCGGCCTTGCGGACTGCTGCGCCCGGCTGATGGCGCTGGCGCTGGAGCGGGGCGCGCCGGACAACGTGACCGTAGTCATGCTGGACACCGCGCCCGAAAGCGCTTGACAACAGGAGGATGCGATATGGACGAGTACATAGGAAAAATGCTGGATGACCGCTACGAGATTTTAGACGTCCTGGGCGTGGGCGGCATGGCAGTGGTCTATAAGGCAAAGTGCCATCGTCTGAACCGCCTGGTAGCGGTGAAAATGCTCAAGCCGGAGCTGGCGGAGGACGAGGAGATTCGCAGCCGCTTCCATGACGAATCCCAGGCGGTAGCCATGATGAGCCACCCCAACATCGTCAACGTCTACGACGCGAACCAGACCGACGGCATCGAGTATATCGCCATGGAGCTGATCGAGGGCATCACCCTGAAGCAGTATATGAAGAAGCGGGGCTCTGCCCTGAATTGGCGGGAGGCCCTGCATTTCAGCACCCAGATTTTCCAGGCGCTGAAGCACGCCCACAGCCGGGGCATCGTCCATCGGGACATCAAGCCTCAGAACATCATGGTGCTGCGGGACGGCAGCGTGAAGGTGGCCGACTTCGGCATCGCCCGCATCTCCGACTCCCAGCGCACCATGACCTCTGAGACCCTGGGCAGCGTCCACTATATCTCGCCGGAGCAGGCCAAGGGCGGCGACATCGACGGCCGCAGCGACTTGTACTCCGCCGGTGTGGTGCTGTATGAAATGCTGACGGGCCGCCTGCCCTACGAGGGGGACTCCGCCATCTCGGTGGCCCTGCAGCACATCAACTCCATCCCCCTGTCCCCCAGGGAGTTGGTGGAGGATATTCCGGTGGGCATGGAGCAAATCACCATGAAGTGTATGGCCCCTAACCGTGACCTGCGCTACAACAACGCGGAGGCGGTCCTGGTGGATTTGGAGGCCTTCCGCAAGAACCCGGACATTGTGTTTCCGTATGAAAACCCCTGGATACCCGGCGATAACGACACCACCATGCTGCATCTGCCGGTGGCGGCGGAGGCCGGGGCTGTCGCTGCCGGGGCGGCTGCCGGAGCGGCGGAGCCTGCTGGGACGGACGCCCTCCCTGATGGCGCGGCGGACGAGGAGGCGGACGCCGAGGAGGACTCCACTAAAACCAAGCGCCTTGCCATCGTCCTGGGCACGATAGCGGTAATTCTGCTGGTGATCGCGCTGCTGTTCTTCCTGGTCTGGCAGAACCTGCTCTCCGGCATGGTGGGGGCGACGGACACCTATGAGGTGCCCTCCCTCCTGGGCATGACCCAGGTGGAGGCGGAGGAGTATCTGCTGGAGGACGAGGAATGCAGCGGCCACTTCACCCTCACCGTCAGCGAGGAGACGGTGTATGACGCAAACTATGAGATAGGGCAAATCGTCTCCCAGACGCCCACAGGCGGCACCACCTCCAAGAGCGAGGTGACGGAAATCATCGTCACCCTCTGCGCCGAGGAGGAAGAGGAAGAGACGATGGAAATGCCCAACATCATCGGGGAGAACTACAAGGAGTGGGCGGCAAAGCTGGAGGAGGAGTACAACGTCATCGTCAAGTACGACGCCCGCAACTCGGATGATTATGAGGAGGACTGCATCATCTCCACTGACCCGGAGGCGGGGGAGAGCCTGACCGCCGGGCAGAGCGTCATGCTGTACTACAGCAAGGGGCCTGCGGTGAAGCAGGTAACGATGATTTCCCTGGAGGGCATGACCCTGGAGAAGGCGGAAGCCAAGCTGACGGAGCTGGGGCTGACAGTGGGCGAAGTGGTCACTGTGGACAGCGACCTGGCGGAGGGCACCGTGGTGTACCAGAGCATCGCCACCAACACCGATGTCAACGTGGGCACCGCCGTAAACCTCCAGGTCAGCGCCGGGCCTAAGGCGACGGAGGCTGAGGAGGAACTGGTCACTGAGGCTCCGGAGACGGAGGACGAGACCGAGACCGAAACCGAGACCGAGACGGAGGAGACTCCTCAGCAGGACGATACCCAGCAGGAGGACACGGCGGGGGCCGATACCACCGATTCCGACGCTGAAAGCAATGACGACAGCGCCAACGCCGACAATGCCGACACCACTGGGGACGCCGATGGGGACACCACCGACGAGGGCGACAGCCAGGAGGAGACCCTTCACTACGTTGTTATCAATATGCCGGAGGGCCGCACGGAGGACTCCTACCTGGTGGTCACAGTGAACGGCTCCGTCCTCTATGAGGGCAGCATCGAGGCGGAGAATGGCAAGGTGACCCTGACCATCTCCGGCACAGTGGAGACTGTTTCCGTCACCCTGGACGGCCAGGACTACACGGACTTTACAGTAGCATGACGGGACTGATTATCAAAGCGCTCAGCGGCTTCTACTATGTGGACTGCGGCGGGCAGGTGTACCAGTGCAGGGCCAGGGGGAAGTTCCGCTATGAAAAGGTCTCCCCGCTGGTGGGGGACCGGGTGGAAATTACCCCCACCGAGGCAGGCTGCGGCAGGCTGGACAAAATCCTGCCCCGGCGCAACTGCTTCCAGCGTCCGGCAGTGGCCAATATGGAGCAAATGGTGCTCATCGGGGCCAACGTCAACCCGGTGACAGACCCCTTCCTCATTGACCGGGTGGCGGCGCTGGCCGAGCTGAACGACTGCGAACCCATCATCGTGCTGAATAAGTGCGACCTGGACCCTTGCGACGGGCTGTACCAGCGGTTCCGGCAGGCGGGGTTTCAGACCCTCCGGGTCAGCGCCCGCACCGGGGAGGGCGTCCCTGAGCTGGGGGCGCTGATTGCGGGCAAAACAGCGGTGTTCACCGGCAACTCCGGCGTGGGGAAGTCCTCCCTGCTGAACGCCCTGGAGCCTGAGTTCGGCATCCCCACCGGCGAGGTCAGCGAGAAGCTGGGCCGGGGTCGGCACACCACCCGCCATGTGGAGCTGTTCCGCCTGCGCAACGGGGCAGTCATTGCGGATACGCCGGGCTTCGCTGCCTTTGACACGGAGACGGAGGAACTGCTGGATAAGGAGCGGCTGGCCTACGCTTTCCAGGAGTTCCGGCCCTACCTGGGCCAGTGCCGGTATGTGGGCTGCGCCCATGTGAAGGAGAAGGGCTGCGCCGTCCTTGCAGCGGTGAAGGCGGGGGAGATTTCCCGCTCCCGCCATGACAGCTATGTGCGGCTATACCAGACGGCGAAGGAGCATAACAGCTGGGAGCAACCGAATACGAAACGAACGTAAAAGAACGCCATACAAGTCCGCAGAGGTGATTTGTATGGCGTTTCTGTTCAGGAGGAACCGATATGAAAACGAGTAAACGGGCAGTGATTTTCGGCTCCGCCCCCTGTGAGGACTGGGGCTTTCTGGCCCATTATCTGCAAGGCGGGGAATGGGTCATCGCGGCGGACGGCGGCAGGCGGCAGGCCCAGGCCGCCGGGCTGACCCCCAACTGGTATGTGGGGGATGGCGACTCCGGCGGCTGGCCGGAGGGGCTTGAATCGGTGGTGCTGCCGGAGGAGAAGGATGTCACCGACCTGGAGGCCGCCATCCTACAGGCGTTCCGGCTGGGCTGCGACGAGCTGCTGCTCACCGGCTGTACCGGCGGGCGGTTTGACCATTATCTGTCCAACTGCTGCCTGCTGGAGCAGATAGCAGACCGGGGAGGCCGTGGCCTGCTGGTGGACGGCATGAACGAGATTTGCTACCTGACCGCCGGGCGGATGGTGGTGGAGAACGACCCGCCCTACCGGTACCTGGGCCTGCTGCCCCTGGACAGGGTGCTGGAAAACGTCTCCATCCACGGGACGAAGTATGTGCTGGATGGGGTGGACGTGCCCAGAGGGGGGACGCTGACCGTCAGCAATGAAATTCTGCCTGGCCAGGCGGCGGAACTCTCCATCGGGGCGGGCAGCGCCCTGCTGGTGCGGAGCGTGCCGCAGTTTTAGGAACCGAAGGAGGAAACCCAGATGAAGCGAAGATGGCTGCAAACCGTGGTGGGCATTCTACTGGGTACGCTGTTGGGTACCGCGTTCGTCATGGCGTACAGGATAGGCTCGGAAGGGATGTACCTCATCGGCATACCGGATGCCGATGAGGTTCAGCGGGTCACGGTGGCCTACCCTTCGGTGACGGACGAAGTGAAGGTGCTGACGGATGAGGAGGATATTGAACTTGCCGTCAACCTGTCCGGATTCCTGAAATACGAACTCTTTTCAGAGTCAGACGCGGACGGTGAACCGCTGGTGACCATTACTTATGACATGGCCACCGGTGAAACGGTCACTGTTTCAGCAAACCGGGACACAGTCTGGTGGAAGGGGAAAGCCCATGCCATCAAGGAGGAAGAAACCTTCCTCAACGTAACGGAAGCGCTGTTCTTCCAGCCGGAGATGGTGGGAGAATGACCGCCTGTTTCCTTTATCCATCTTCATCTAAAGGAGGAACCGTCAGCCTGGCGCACACTGTGCGCCCCTACTGGAACAGGGGAGCCGCTGGCATTGACCGAAAC
>JAJQFX010000220.1:0-7130 GCA_021200895.1 Clostridiales bacterium
CGCCGTGTTCGGCCAGCCCGAAGTGGGCCTGGGCATCACCCCCGGCTTCGGCGGCACCCAGCGTCTGGCCCGCCTGGTCGGCCCCGGCATGGCCAAGCAGCTGATTTACACCGCCCGGAACATCAAGGCGGACGAGGCCCTGCGCATCGGCCTGGTGAACGCCGTCTACCCGGTAGAGGAGCTGCTGCCCGCCGCCCAGAAGATGGCCGCCGGTATCGCCAGGAACGCCCCCATCGCCGTCCGGGCCTGCAAGAAAGCCATCAACGAGGGCCTGGAACTGAACATGGACGACGCCCTGGCGCTGGAGGAGGAGCTGTTCGGTTCCTGCTTTGAGACTCACGACCAAATCGAAGGCATGGGCTGCTTTATGAGCCGCGAGAAGCCCAAGCCGAAGCCCGTTTTTACCAACAACTGAGTGGCTAGCAGCTAGTGGTTAGTGGCTAGTGATTGGAGCCACAAGCGCTATCTCTCATAGAATCTTGCGCTGTTGGGGAAAGCCACTGACCAATCTTTAAGCACCAGCCCCCTTGCCTCCCCTGAAAGGGGAGGTGGCGCGGCGTGAGCCGTGCCGGAGGGGTTCACACGAAAGCCTAACAGAAAGAATAGCAGCTAATCCAGCGTTTCCATCGCTTACTTCACATAAAATTTTAGGAGGAACTTACTATGAAAGTCGGTATTATCGGCGCAGGCACCATGGGCCAGGGCATTGCCAAGGCCTTCGCACAGTGCGGCAACGAGGTCGCCCTGTGCGACATCAAGCAGGAGTGGGCCGAGGGCGGCAAGGCCAAAATCGAAAAGGGCTACGCCCGCCTGGTGACCAAGGGCAAGATGACCCAGGAGAAGGTGGACGGCATCCTGGCCGCCATCACTCCGGGCCTGAAGGAGGATCTGTGCGCGGACTGCGACCTGATCGTCGAGGCCGCCTTTGAGGACATGGGCGTGAAGCAGAAGACCTTCTCCGAGCTGGACACCATCTGCAAGCCGGAGTGCATCCTGGCCTCCAACACCTCCTCCCTGTCCATCACCGAGATCGGCAAGGGCATCAGCCATCCCGTCATTGGTATGCACTTCTTCAACCCCGCTGACCGCATGAAGCTGGTGGAGGTCATCGCCGGTGCCAACACCAGCGACGAGACCGTGGCCGCCATCAAGGCCATCGCGGAGCAGATCGGCAAGACCCCCGTGCAGGTCAACGAGGCTGCCGGGTTCGTGGTGAACCGTATCCTGATTCCCATGATCAACGAGGCAGCCTTCATCAAGATGGAGGGCGTGTCCGACATCGAGGGCATTGACTCCGCCATGAAGCTGGGCGCGAACCATCCCATGGGCCCGCTGGAGCTGGGCGACTATGTGGGCCTGGACATCTGCCTGGCCATCATGGACGTGCTGTATAAGGAGACCGGCGACAGCAAGTACCGCGCCTGCCCCCTGCTGCGCAAGATGGTGCGGGGCGGCCAGCTGGGCGTCAAGAGCGGCAGAGGCTTCTATGTCTACAACGCTGACCGCACCAAGACCCCTGTGGATCAGCTGTAATCGCACACCCCACCGGGCTGCGGCCTGAATTTGGCCGCAGCCTGGGCCATATATTTTGATTGGAGGATACAGTTTTATGGATTTTAGTCTGTCCAAAGAGCAGCTCCTGGCTCAGAAAATGTACCAGGAATTTGCTCAGAATGAGGTCAAGCCTCTGGCGCAGGAAGTGGACGAGGAAGAGCGGTTCCCCGTGGAGACCGTGGAGAAGATGGCCAAGCTGGGCATGATGGGCATCTACTTCCCCAAGGAGTACGGCGGTGCAGGCGGCGACGTGCTGAGCTACGTCATGGCCGTGGAAGAGCTGAGCAAGGTCTGCGGCACCACCGGCGTTATCCTGAGCGCCCACACCTCCCTGTGTGCCGCCCCCATCTTTGAGAACGGCACCCCCGAGCAGAAGGCCAAGTATCTGCCCAAGCTGTGCTCCGGCGAGTGGCTGGGCGCTTTCGGCCTGACCGAGCCCGGCGCCGGCACCGACGCCCAGGGCCAGCAGACCACCGCCGTGCTGGACGAGGCCACCGGCGAGTGGGTGCTGAACGGCTCCAAAATCTTCATCACCAACGCCGGTTACGCCAACCTGTTCATCATCATCGCCGTCACCGGCACCGTGCTGGACAAGCGTGGCCGCAAGAGCAAGGAAATCTCCGCTTTCATCGTGGAGCGCACCGACCCCGGCTTCTCCGTGGGCAAGCATGAGAAGAAGATGGGCATCCGCGGCTCCTCCACCTGCGAGCTGATTTTTGAGGACTGCCGCATCCCCCAGGACCGTCTGCTGGGCAAGAAGGGAAAGGGCTTTGCCCTGGCCATGAAGACCCTGGACGGCGGCCGTATCGGCATCGCCTCCCAGGCCCTGGGCATCGCCGAGGGCGCTATCGACGAGACAGTAGCCTATGTCAAGGAGCGTAAGCAGTTTGGACGCTCCATCGCTCAGTTCCAGAACACCCAGTTCGAGCTGGCCGAGATGAAGGCCCGTGTGGACGCCGCCAAGTACCTGGTCTACAAGGCTGCCCTGAAGAAGCAGGAGGCCATGGACGGCGCGAAGATCCGCTACAGCGTGGAGGCCGCCGAGGCCAAGCTAATTGCCTCCCGCACCGCCAGCGACGTGACCCGCCGCTGCCTGCAGCTGTTCGGCGGCTATGGCTACACCCGTGACTATCCCATGGAGCGCATGATGCGGGACGCCAAAATCACCGAGATTTATGAGGGCACCAGCGAAGTCCAGATGATGGTCATTTCCGGCGACCTGCTGAAATAAAGGAGGACTTTGACAATGAAAGCGATTGTTTGTGTAAAACAGGTTCCCGATACCTCCGGCAAGGTGGCCGTGAAGCCGGACGGTACCCTGGACCGTGCCTCTATGGCCACCATCACCAACCCGGACGACCTGTCCGCCCTGGAGGCCACTCTGGAGCTGAAGGAGTCCACCGGCTGCGAAGTCATCGCCGTCTCCATGGGCCCCTTCACCGCAGAGGGAATGCTTCGGGAGTGCATCGCCCGGGGCGCTGACCGCGCCGTGCTGATTTCCGGCCGTGAGTTCGGCGGCTCCGATACCTTTGCTACCTCTCAGATTATCGCCGCCGCCATCAACAAAATCGGCGTGGAAAAGGGCGACGTGGTGTTCTGCGGCCGCCAGGCCATCGACGGCGACACCGCCCAGGTCGGCCCCCAGATCGCCGAGAAGCTGCACCTGCCCCAGGTCTCCTATGTGGCGGGCATCGAGCAGGACGGCGACAGCCTCATCTGCAAGCGTATGCTGGAGGACGGCTACATGATGGTCAAGGTGCAGACCCCCTGCCTGCTGACCTGCATCAAGGAGCTGAACACCCCTCGGTATATGTCCGTTCCCGGCATCTTCGAGTGCTATGACAAGCCCCTGGAAATCATGGACTATGAGGCCCTGAAGGACGACCCCCTGATTGAGACCGACACCATCGGCCTGAAGGGTTCCCCCACCAACGTGTTCAAGAGCTTCACGCCTCCCCAGAAGGGCGCAGGCACCATGGTAAAGGACGCCGCCGAGCTGGCCGGTATCCTGGACAGCAAGCATCTGATCTGAGAGAGGAGCATATAGAATGTCTGAATACAATTTCACCGATACCGCCGCGTTCCACGGCGTTTGGGTACTGTGCGAGCAGCGGGATGGCGTGATTCAGTCCATTAGCTACCAGCTGCTCAGCGAAGGCCGCAAGCTGGCCAACGACCTGGGTGTGGAGCTGTGCGGCGTCGTCCTGGGCAGCGACATTCCCGAGCAGTATATCAAGGCCCTGGGCGGCTACGGTGCTGACCGGGTGTATTACTGCAACGACCCCCTGCTGAAGGACTACACCACCGGCGCTTACACCAAGGCCCTGTGCGACCTGGTGATGGAGAAGAAGCCGGAAATCCTTCTGATTGGCGCCACCAACCTGGGCCGTGACCTGGGCCCCCGCTGCGCTGCCCGGCTCCATACCGGCCTGACCGCCGACGCCACCCACCTGGACATCGACACCGGCAAGTACGTTCAGTTCCTGACCGAGAGCTCCTCCCTGGATATGAGCAAGCAGACCTTCAACTATGAGGACCGCAACCTGAAGATGACCCGTCCGGCCTTCGGCGGCCATCTGATGGCCACCATCATCTGCCCCCGGTTCCGTCCCCAGATGTCCACCGTCCGCCCCGGCGTCATGCAGACACAGGCGTTCGATGAGGCCGGTGCGGCCAAGACCATCGTGGAGAACGCGGCCGCCGACCTGAAGCCGGAGGATTTGGGCGTGGAAGTGCTGGAAATCAAGAAGTCCGCCGGTAAGCTGGTGGATTTGATTGGTGCTGACATCATCGTCTCCGTGGGCCGCGGCATCGGCAAGGATGTGGACAAGGGCCTGGAACTGGCCCAGCAGCTGGTGGACGCCCTGGGCGGCGGCGTGGTCGGCGCGTCCCGCGCCGTGGTGGACGCGGGCTGGCTGTCCTCTGACCATCAGGTGGGCCAGACCGGCAAGACGGTGCATCCCAAGGTCTATGTGGCCCTGGGCATCTCCGGCGCTATCCAGCACACCGCCGGTATGCAGGACTCCGAGACCATCATCGCCATCAACAAGAACGATTCTGCCCCCATCTTCCAGGTGGCGGACTATGGCATCGTGGGCGACCTGTTCACCGTGGTACCCCAGCTGGTGGCGGAAATCAAGGCCGCCAAGGCCAAGAAGTAAGCGATTCCCCCGCACTGTTCAGCCGCGCCACGGTACGCCGTGGCGCGGCTTTTTCCCGCGTTTGGCAGGCATCGGCGGAACGCATGATTCGTCCTTGACAAGCAGGGGGTTATAGCATAGAATGCGGGAAGAATCGTTCCCAACAGGAGGAAAACCCGATGAGAGAACCAGTCAAAGGGCTGTTTGCCGGTTCGTTTGACCCGTACACCCTGGGGCACCACGCCATTGTAAAGAAGGCGGCCAAGCTGTTTGACGAACTGCACATTTTGATTGGCATTAACGCGCTGAAGCAGCGCCAGTACCCCGCCCAGGATATGAAAGCGGCCATTGAGGAGGCGCTGGCGGCGGACGGCATCCTGCACACCAAGGTGGTCTTTCACGAAGGGCTGGTGGCGGATTACTGCGCCGAGGAGGGCATCCGCTACCTGGTGCGGGGCCTGCGCAACGGGATGGACTATGACTATGAGGAAAATATCGCCGAGGTGAACAAGCTGATTCACCCGGAACTGGAGTCTATCTATTTCCGTGCGGACGTGACCGCCATCTCCTCCTCTATGGTGCGGGAGCTGGCCAGCTACGGCAAGGACGTATCCCCCTATGTGCCGGAGCCGGTGCTGCGCCTGATGGCTGCGAATGGCGCACAGCTGGAAAATAAACCGCGATAACGGACAAAAAACGCAGTATAGTAAGCCGCCTTTCGTGATTCTTCACAAATCGCAAAAAAATCTGAAAATTCTATGAAATCTTTCAAAATGGCGTTGAAATCTGGGGGAAAACCCGCTATAATATGTTGTTAGTATGGAGCTTTGGGGGCTTGACAGAGTTCCTGCGGCAAAGCGCAGCAGCGAAGGCATGGCTAAAGGGCCCGCCTTCTGGAAATACTGGATTTCATCAAACATATTCAGGAGTGTGTGAAATGAGCATTGCAAAAGATATTGGCATTGACCTGGGTACCGCTTCCATTCTGGTTCATGTGAAGGGGAAGGGCGTCGTCCTTCAGGAGCCGTCCGTCGTCGCCATTGACAAGAATACCGGCAAGCTGCTGAAGGTGGGCGCTGAGGCGCAGATGATGCTGGGCCGTACCCCCGGCAACATCGTGGCCATGCGTCCCCTGCGGGAGGGCGTTATCTCTGACTATGACATGACCGAGCGGATGCTGCGGGAGTTCATCAACAAGGTGGCCCCGGTACACGTCTTTAAGCCCCGCGTCGTTATCTGCGTTCCCTCCGGCATCACCGAGGTGGAGGAGCGGGCCGTCATTGACGCAGGCATCCAAGCCGGCGCCCGGAAGGTGTACCTGATTGAGGAGCCTGTGGCCGCCGCCATCGGCGCGGGCATTGACATCTCCCAGCCCGAGGGCCATATGGTGGTGGACATCGGCGGCGGCACCACGGACATCGCCGTTATTTCCCTGTCCGGCGTGGTGGAGTCCGAGTCCATCAAAATCGCCGGCGACCAGTTCAATGACGCTGTGGTGAAGTACATTCGCCGCAAGTACAATGTTCTCATTGGCGAGCGCACCGCGGAGGAGCTGAAAATCAGCATCGGCGGCGTCTATCCCCGCGAGGAGGAGGTCACCAAGGACATCAAGGGCCGCGACCTGATGACCGGCCTGCCCAAGACCTTCACCGTCACCTCCAATGAGATGATAGAAGCCTTTGAGGAGCCCATTCAGCGCATCCTGGAGGCCATCCACGCCGTGCTGGAGCGCACGCCCCCTGAACTGACGGCGGACATCTCCACCAACGGCATCGTCATGACCGGCGGCGGCTCCCTGCTGTGGGGCTTTGACAAGCTGATTGAATCCAACACCGGCATCGAGACCCGTGTGGCGGATGACGCCATCTCTTGCGTGGTCAAGGGCACCGGGGTCAGCCTGGATGACCTCAGCACCATGCAGGACGGCACTATGAACCTGTCCCGCCGGAAGCAGATGAACGGCTAAGGCGGGTCCCCCCATCTCAGTCACAACAAAAACACAGGCACCCCGCCGAGGATTCGGCGGGGTGCCTTTTTGGGCGCTGAGGATGTCTCTGGGGCGGGGATTTAATCGTCGTCTACCTCGGAATCATAGTCCAGGATGCTGCCGGTGGCGGCGTTGATTTCGTACTCACACTCCCGGTTGCCCTTGTAGAACTCTATCTCGTAGACGGCCACGCCATCGTCCTCGTCCAGCTTCACCTTGGAGAAGGTCACGTCGGAGACGGAATAGCCTGCATGATTGGCGGCGATGGACTTCGCCTTGTCGATGCCGATGTCGCTGCTGGTATTGCCGGAGGAACTGGTGCTGCCGGTGTTGCTGCTGCCGTTGGAGGTCTTGCGGGTCTCCACGTCCTTATCCAGGATAGCGCCGGTGGCGGCGTTGATTTCGTACTCGTACTCCTTGGCGCTGGTGTAGAACTCGATGTCGTAGAC
>JAJQFX010000220.1:7230-16530 GCA_021200895.1 Clostridiales bacterium
GGTGCCGGAGTTGGAGGTGCTGCCGGTGCCAGTGTTGCCGGTAGCGGTCTGGATGGTTTCCACGCTCTTGTCAACGACAGCGCCGGTAGCGGCGTTGATTTCGTACTCATACTCCTGAGTGGCGGTGTAGAACTCGATGTCGTAGACGGCAACCCCGTCGTCCGTGTCCAGCTTGGTCTTGGTGTAGGTCACATCAGCCCCGGCGGCTTCCGCGTCCGCCAGGGCGACGGCCTTGGCCTCGTCCAGAGTCAGCTGGTCGGCGGTTTCGGTGGGTTCGGCGGTGGTGTCAGCGGCGGCCTCTGCCACGGTGCGGGTCTCCTTGCTCTTGCTGTAGACCGCGCCGGTGGCGGCATAGAGTTCGTACTCGTACTCGTAGGCGTCGGTGTAGAACTCGATGTCATAGACGGCTACCCCGTCGTCCGTGTCCAGCTTGCCCTGGGTGAAGGTCACTTCCGCTTCCGTCAGCCCCGCGTCGGTCAGGGCGGCGGCCCTGGCCTCGTCCAGGGTGATTCGAGCGGCTTCGGCGATGGCGGTGGATGCCTCCAGGCTCACCAGCTCCACTTCCTTCTTCACCACGGTGCCGTCGCTGGACTTAATCCAGTACTCGTACTCCGTGCCGCCTGCGGTGAACTCCACCTCGTACACGAACTGACCCTGTTCAAAGTCAAATTCGGTGCGGGTGAGGGTGGCCTCTGCCGGGTCTACACCGGCGTCTGCAAAGGCGAAATTCTGGGCGTTCTCTGCGCCGATGGAGGTGTTTTCCGCAATCGCGCTTGCAGCGTATGCGGTGCCGGTGCCCACGCCTGCCAGGATACCGAGTGCGCAGACGGAGGAGATGACGGCCTTCATGGGGGTTTCAAATAACTTCTTCAAGTGTGTCATGTGGAATGCTCCTTTCTAGCATCTTTTTGGGAAGCTGAATTTTATGATTTTTTGATTGCTTCCTTGATTCTGGCTTCATTATAGACGCCGAAGATTAGAGCAGCATTAACGTTTTCACATTTTTGCATTTTTTGCAGATTTTTTCGGCAGGGAACCTCTGAATAAATGGACGAGAGCGGATTGCGAGGAAATTTGCGTCAGAAAAAGGCGCAAAAGCGCAGGAATCCTGACGGATTTCAAGATTTTGCAACGCATTTATGGCACAAATTTACCGCAAGACGCCGAAGCCCATTTGTTCAGAGGTTCCCTAAAGTCAGGGTGAAGGTGCTGCCCACCCCCGGCTCGCTCTCCACCGTCACGGTTCCGCCGTGGAACTGGGCGATTTGGGCCACCATGGACAGCCCCAGGCCGGAGCCCGCCCCGGAACGGGAGGTGTCCGCCTGATAGAACCGGTCAAAAATCTTCTCCTGCTCCTCCGCTGCAATGCCGATACCGTCGTCGGCCACCGACAGGGTCAGGGCGTCTGCCCCGTCCCGCAGCGCGACCCAGATGTGGCCGCCCTCTGTGCCGTAGCGGTAGGCGTTGCTGACCAGGTTCACCAGCAGCCGGGAGAGCAGCTCCCGGTTCCCGTACACCGTCACCGCCGGAGCCGCCTCCCAGGTCAGGGTGATGCCCTTCTCCTGAATCAGCGCCAAATCCTCGCAGGTGGAGGAGACCAGCTCCGTCAAATCCACAGTCTCCTTCTGGTACCGCTCGGTGTGCAGCTCCAGCCGGGCGAAGTCCAGCATATCGTTGATGAGGCGGGACATCTTCCGCCCCTGGCGCTGAATCACCTCCAGGGCCTGCTGGTACTCCTCGGCCGTCCGGGGCTCCTCCAGGGAGTACTCGCACTGGGCCATGATGACCGACATGGGGGTGCGCAGCTCGTGGGAGGCATCGGAGGTGAACTGCTGCTCCGATGCAAAGGCGGCGTCCAGCCGGGCAAACATCTCGTTAAAGCTGTCCGCCAGCTGATGCAGCTCGTCGTTGCCCTTGCCCAGGTCGATGCGCCGTTTCAGGTCGTCCCCCTGGCTGATTTGGGAGGCCGCCTCGGAGATCTGCTGAATGGGCCGCAGCGCCCGCCGGGCCACGAGATACCCGCCCACCGCCGCCAGCACCACCAGGGAGGGCAGCAGAATCAGCGACAGGCGGGAGATGTCCTCCATTTGGGCCGTCCCCTGGGTCTCGGCCACCACGCCCCGGAGCCACAGCCCCTCCAGCCCCTCCTGCACCAGCTGCCGGTCAAAGACGTAGTACAGCGCGCCGTCAATGGTGATGGTCTGCACCTGGGCGTCGATGAAGCCCAGCTCCGCCACCTCCCGGGCCACCGGGTTTTCGCCATAGAGCAGGGTGCCGTCAGCGTAGTACAAGGCGGTGTAGACCTCGTTGACTGCGTCCAGGAAGTCGTCGTCCACCTCCAGGTAGCCGTCGCCGTAGGCGGCAAAGTGGTCCACATCGCTGCTCAGGTCGATGCCGTCCAGGCTGGCGAAGAACTCCACCTCGTCCACATTGTCCTCCACCGTCTCAATGAGGTTGTCCCGCACCGTCTTTTGCAGCACCTGATTGCCGACGAAGAGAATCATAAAATAGGTCAGCGCCACCACGAAAATCAGCGCCACGGTATACCACAGCGTCACCTTCAGGCGGATGGATACGTTTTTCACCGTCCCGTCTCCTCCCGCAGCACATAGCCCCGGCCCCGGACGGTGTGAATCAGCTTTTGGGCCTCTCCGCCGTCGATTTTCTTGCGCAGGTAGCTGATGTACACGTCTACCACGTTGGTGCCCCCTTCGTAGTCAAAGTTCCAGATGTGGTTTTCGATTTTCTCCCGGGACAGGACGACCCCCTTGTTGTGCATCAGGTACTCCAAAAGGGCGTACTCCTTGGCGGACAGGGTGATGTCCCGCCCGCCCCGGCGCACCGTATGGGCGGCGCAGTCCATGGTCAGGTCGCCCACCGTCAGCACATTGCTGGCCGCGCCAAAGGCCGTTCGGGTCATCACCCGGAGCCGGGCGGTCAGCTCCTCAAAGGAGAAGGGCTTCACCAGATAGTCGTTAGCTCCGCTGTCCAGCCCCCGCACCCGGTCAGCCACCGCGTCCCGGGCGGTCAGGAACAGCACCGGCGTGGTCTTCCCGCTGTCCCGGAGCGTCCGCAGCACGGTGAAGCCGTCCGCCTTGGGCATCATAATATCCAGGATGATGGCGTCGTACTCGGTATAAGAGAGAATGTCTATCGCCTCCGCCCCGTCATAGCAGCAGTCCACGCTGTACCCGTCGGCGGTGAGCTTTTGAGCGATGATGCTGTTTAAATCCCGTTCGTCCTCTGCCAGTAAAATCCGCATGGTTCATACCTCCCCATTCTGTTCAGGATACCATTAGCATAGCACGGTTTGATGAGAGTTTCATTAAAACAACAGGAAACCGGTAAAAATTTGCGGAAAGCGGCTATGCTGTTATTGTAGGGAGTTTTTGATCTCCTGTCAAGGGCGGGAGCCTCCGCTGTTCACAAACGCTTTACAGTTTTTTAGAACTCTGTTCAAGAATTTTCCGCCGGGGTGTAGTACTATATGCTCAGACGATGACAGTTGTTTCTAGTATGTGTTTTTCTCCTCTCTCTTTCTTTCTAAAGCAAAATCCGCAGGGCAAACGCCCTGCGGATTTTGTCTGTTCTGACGGTTCCCTTTTCCTGCCGCGTTCGCTATACTAAAGAGCAGAAAAACCCATCGGAAAGGCAAGGTAAAACGCCATGAATATGCCCAAGGACCCCGTTATCCTGCTCAGCTATGTGAACACCCTCCTGCGGGATCGCTACCCCTCCCTGACGGAACTGTGCAAGGCGGAGTGCGTGGAGGAATCGGCGCTGAAAGCCGCCCTCGCCGCCATCCAGTATGAGTATGACGAAACGCTGAACAAATTCGTGTGAAGGTCAGAAAGCGCCGCTCCGGGAACCGGGTAATCCGGTTCCCGGAGCGTTTTCCGTTCGTTGGGAGGTTATCGTCTGCCGCCACGGCCGCCCATGCCGCCGTTCATGCCGCCGGTGCCAGTGGTTCCGTAGGTGCCGCTGTAAATCAGGCTGCTCAAGGTGAACTCCGTGGAAGCGCCGTCCACCACCAGGGTGCAGGTCTCCCCCTGGGCCAGTTCCGGGGTGCTGATTTGGACGCAGCTAAAGCTCTTCTCCGCCGCGACGGAGAGCAGCTCCGTTCCATCACTATCCAGCAGCTGCACCAAGCTGCCCTCAGCGCCGCTGGCGCTGACCATGATAGCCCCCTGGGTGGCGGAGGTGAAGTTCTCCGCCATGCCGGAGGCCCCCAGCGCCACGAACACGCCGCCGGTAATCTCCGCGGAACTGCCGTAGTCCAGCGCGCCGTTACCGCTGTTGGTGGGGCCGTACACATAAATCGTGCCGCCGGTGATGGTCAGGGAGCCGTTGGAGTCGATGCCGTCCCCTTCGGCGCTGATGGTCAGGGTACCGCCGGAAATCAGGATGGAGGCGTCGCTGTCCATGTCAAAGGCGTCCATCCGGTTCCAGCCGCCGTAGGTGCCGCTGGCATCGTTGCCACCGGCGGCGTTGATGCCGTCGTCCGTGGCGGTGAGCTGGATGTCCCCGCCGGAGACCTCCACGGTCTGCCCCTCCAGCCCCTCGTAGCAGGTGGAGATGGCAATAGCGCCGTCAGTGACGGTCAGGGCGCTGTCCGCGTGGAAGCCGTCGTCTCCGGTGGCGATTTGGAAGGTGCCGCCGGTGACGGTCAGGTCGGCGTTGGAGTGAACGGCGTCGTCCGCCGCGTCGATGGTGAAGGTGCCTCCGGTGATGGTCAGGTCGCCGGTGGCTTTCAGGCCCTTGGTGCTGGTGGAGCTGTCCTCCGCGGTATCAGAGGTGGCGGTGCCGGACTGCTGGAAGCGGTCATAGCGGTCTGCAAAACTTTCGGCGGTGGATGCCCCGTTTTCGCTGCCCCCTCCGGCGGTGACAGTGAAGTCCCCGCCCTCAATGAGCAGGGCGGCGCTGGCGCTGACGCCGTCCCCGTCGGCGGTCAGCACGAAGGTGCCGTCCGCGATATAGACGTAGCCCAGAGAAGCGTCGTCGGAATTGTCCGCCTGAATGGCGTCTTTCCCGGCGGTGATGGTGACGGCGCTGCCGGTGATGCGGATGCTGTCATTGGCGGAGAGGCCGTGGCTGGCCGCCGTGATGGTGTAGCTGCCGCCGGCCAGCACCAAATCGTCCTTGGAGACGATGCCGTGGCCTCCGGGAGATGCGATGGTCAAGGAGCCGCTGCCGTTCAGGGTCAGGTCGTCCTTGGAGAAAATCACCCCGTCGATGCTGCTTTCGTCAATGGCCACATACTCCTCCCCGCTGGAGAGGTTGTTCTCCGTCCCCTCCGCCAGGGTGACAAAGACCTTGTCCGCCTGGCAGACGTAGAGGGCGGCGGAGGTCTCGCTGTGAATGGTGACGCCGTTTAAGACCAGCTGCACCTTGGCCTGGCTGTCCGCGTTGACGATGACCGTGCCGTCCGTCAGGCTGCCGGAGAGGAGGTAGCAGCCCTCCGCCGTGATGGTGACGGTGCTGCCGGAGATGTCCACCCCGTCTCCGTCGCAGGAGGCGGCGTTGCCGTTTAAGGTGATGGAGACGGCGCTGTCTGCGTCATAGCTGCCCGCCAAGTCCCGGTCGGTGAACATCTCGGAGGTGTCCAGGGCGTAGGAAATGTCGGAGGCGGCGTTCTCCGTCTCGGCAGTGTCGCTCTCAGACGCGGCGTTGCCTTCCGCCGTGGAGGCGGCCTCGGCGCTGCCCGCTGCGGTGCTGGCAGTCCCGCCGCAGGCGGACAGTGTCAGCGCCAGGGTCAGCCCCAGGGCGAGGAAGCGAAGCAGTTTCATCCTCAGCACTCCTTACAGCTCCGCCAGGTGGTTCTCCTGGCGGGAGATGGTGATTTCCAGGTTGCCGTTGCGGCAGCGGAGCTGATCCAGCAACTCCTTCTCCCTGGCGGCGTCCTTCAGGGTCAGGTCATAGGTCAGGCGGAACAGGCTGCCCATGTTGGTGGTCTTGACGGAGGACAGGGTGCAGCTGGTGGTGTAGGTCTCGAACAGGTCGTCAAAGACGCCGGTATAGTCCAAGTCCTCCGGAATGGTGATGCGCAGCGTCCGGTACAGGGACTCCCGCCGCTCCACGCCAGCGCCGATGCGGTTGTAGAGCATACTGATGAGGCTCATCAGGAGGGTGAACAGGAAGGCGTAGCCCAGGTAGCCCATGCCGGTCAGCAGGCCCGCCCCCATAGCCATGAAGATGACACTGATTTCCTCCCCGGTGCCGGGGGCAGAGCGGAACCGCACCAGGCTGAACGCCCCCGCCACGGCCACGCCAACGCCTACGTTGCCGTTCACCACCATAATCACCACGCAGACCACAGCGGGCAGCAGCGCCAGGGTGATGGCGAAGCTCTTGGTGCAGCGGTTCCCGTACAAGTGGGCCAGGGCCAGCACCAGGCCGCAGACCAGTGCGCTGCCCAGGCACAGCAGGAAGTCGGACACGGCGATGACCGCCGTCTGGCTGGTGTCAAACAGCCCGTTGAACAGTTCGCTCAGCATAGTAAAGGCTCCTTTCTGCCGCCGGGGCGGCGGGGCGGGTCTTGGGGCAAATCATCTGCTCATAGGCCGCGCCGTATTTGGAGAAGGAGGTGCGGTAAATCCGCCCCTCCGTCAGCAGCCGGGTCAGCCACAGGGGGTAGCCGCCGGAGGTCTTGACCTCCATCAGCGTCCTGTCCTCCGCCAGCACCGGGGTACCGTAGACCGGGCTTTGGAGGGAGAGGTCGGTCTGCCGGGCCAGAATGTTCTCGTCAAAGGTGATGCGCAGGTCGCTGCTGTCCAATGCGTAGAGGGCCTCCCGCTCGTAGGACAGGAATACCCTCGGTTTTAACCCCCGATAATAGTCCAAGAAGTAGGCGATTTCCCGGCCGATTTGGGCGTCCGGGGCCTGCACCGTCCCCTCCAGCAACCAGGCCATGGCTGCCTGCTCCGGCAGGGAGATGCGGCGCTTGTAAACCACGGAGTCATACTTCTTTTTCAACTCCACAAAGACGGGGGACTCCCCGGTGGCCTGGGCGCAGCTGCGCAGGCGCAGCTTCTCCTTATAGGCGGGCTTCTCCAGGGAGCGGCGGGCCAGGCGGAAGGTGTCCGTGTCAAAGTAGAGGTTGCGGATGGTGGTGCGCCGGTACTGGTCCAGCTGCATATAGGGGGCGATGCCCTCCAGCACCGCCCGCTTCTGGGCGGGGGTCAGCAGATATTTCAGCTCGTAGCGCTTGAACGTGCCCTGGTATGCCATGGGGGATGATGCTCCTCTCAACGTTTGTAAGGCAAGAATACCCGGAATAGCTTAAACCAACTTGAAAAAACGTCAATCCTTTGTAAATGAATTGTAAAGGAAAAGTCTGCCTTTGTCAATAAAACGGGAAGGGGAGCAAAGGGAGGGGAAGGAAAACGACCTGAGCGGGGGCCTTATAAACCCCGCTCAGGTCGCGCTGTATCAGGCAGTGGGCTTGCGCCCTGCCGCTATGGTGCAATGGTTCCCCAGGCGGCGGACGGTGGAGGTTCCCACCGGGTTCTGGTTCGATGTGGTCAGAAATATTCCCGCAAAGCCTTCTTAGCTTCCTTGTTCCCTTGCGCGGCGGCTTTTCGAAGCCACGCCTTGGCAGTAAAGAGGTTTCGCGTCACACCATCTCCGTCAAAGTAGCAAGCACCCAGCACGAACTGCGCCTCTGCAAGACCCTGCTGGGCAGCCTGCTCGAACCAGTGGACAGCTTTTGTCTTATACTGTTTCACGCCCTCACCGTTATGATAGCACATACCCAAATTATACTGCGCATCTGCAAGGCCCTGCTGGGCAGCCTGCTCGTACCAATGGACGGCTTTAGCCTTATCTTGTGTCACACCATCTCCGTAATCATAGCAGAGGCCCAAGTTGAACTGTGCCTTTGCGTCACCCTGCTGGGCGGCCTGCTCGTACCAGTGGGCGGCTTTGGCCTTGTCCACAATCACGCCCTTGCCGTTGTCATAGCAAACACCCAGATTGTACTGCGCATTTACATGGCCCTGTTGTGCGGCCTGCTCCCACCAGAAGGCGGCCTTAGCTTTATCCGTTGTTACACCCACGCCAGCATCATAGCAAACGCCTAGGTTGTGCTGCGCATCTACATAGCCTTGCTGTGCGGCCCGTTCCCACCAGTAAGCGGCTTTGGCCTTATCCATGGTCACACCCTCGCCGTTATAGCAGCGAACGCCCAATGTGTATTGTGCGTCAGCGTAGCCCTGTTGGGCGGCCTGCGCGTACCAATGGGCGGCTTTGGCGTTGTCCGTTGTCACACCCCAACCGTTATCATAACAGCCCCCCAAAAGGAATTGCGCTCTTGCGTCTCCCAGCCTGGCGGCCTGCTCAAACAGGGGGAACGCATGGGCATAATCCTCTTTTTGGAAGAATGTAACACCTTCCTCAAGCGCTGCCTGGGCTACGCCTTCCTGATTGATTCCTTTCAGCTGAGCGAGGATGTCCTGCGCCTTTTCATGGCCCTGCTGCGCGGATTTTCCCAGCCATTCCTTTGCCTTAGCAAAGTTTAAGGGTACACCTTCACCCGTAACGTAGCAAACGCCCAGATTGTACTGTGCAGCTGCGTGGCCCTGCTGGGCAGCCTGCTCATACCATTGCGCAGCCTTGGCCTTGTCTATGGTTGCACCCTCGCCGTTATCATAGCAAACACCTAGAACGTACTGTGCATCTGCGTGGCCCTGCTGTGCGGCCTGCTCATACCAGCAGACCGATTTGGCTTTGTCCTCTGTCACACCATCTCCGTAATCATAGCAAAGGCCCAGGCGATACTGTGCTTTTGCATGACCCTGCCGGGCGGCCTGCTCGTACCAGTGCGCCGCCTTCGCCTTGTCTATGGTAACGCCGTAGCCATTGCTGTAGCAATACCCCAGGTTATACTGTGCCTTTGCGTGACCCTGTTGGGCGGCCTGTTCAAACAGGGGAAAGGCGCTGGCATAATCCTCCTTTTGGACGAATGTAACGCCTTCCTCATACAATTTAAGCGCCCGAGTTTTAATTCCTTCCAACCGGGCGAGGGCCTTTTGCGCCTTTTCGTGGCCTTGTTGAGCGGCCTTTTCATACCAGAAGGCAGCTTTGTTGTTATCCTTTTCCACGCCCTCGCCGTTATCATAGCAACACCCCAGGTTGAACTGTGCCTTTGCGTGGCCCTGTTGTGCGGCTTGCTCGTACCAATAGGCGGCCTTAGCCTTGTCTTTGGTCACGCCTTCGCCGTAATCATAGGAATACCCAAGGTTGAGTTATGCCTTTGCGTGGCCTTGCCGGGCGGCCTGCTCATACCAATGGGCAGCCTTGGCC
>JAJQFX010000085.1 GCA_021200895.1 Clostridiales bacterium
GGGCTTCGCCTTGTCTCTGCCGTTCCGTGGCAGCGCAGGCAACAGACGATGTAACCTCCCACTGGTGAGACTGCCGCCCATGGCGGCTGGCAACGATTGCCGTTCCGCCCTCGCCGTCAAGCGGCATTTCCGCTTCGCTCCCTAGCCGATGGCGGGCGGAACGTGCAATTTTGTTATCCCCTGGTCGCTGAAATCTGACTGTACGGCTACGTGATTCCCCTCAACCCAAGATAGATTGTAGCCTAAGTTGATGACATTGCTTTTCAGGGGAGGCAGGAAGTTATTGTAACCACTGCATCATTGGCTCCCCTGAAAGGGGAGCTGTCAGCGAAGCTGACTGAGGGGTCACTAGCAGCGAACAGCTAACAGTCAACGGCTCCGCCCCGAAGGGGCGGCTAGCCACTAGCCACTAAACATCCCCTCACACATTGAACAGGAACTCGATAATATCCCCATCCTGCACCACATATTCCTTGCCCTCGGAGCGGTACAGCCCCCGGGCCTTCACCTCGCTCATCTTGCCGCCGCAGGCCATCAGGGTGTCGAAGGAGCAGACCTCCGCCCGGATGAAGCCCCGCTCAAAGTCGGAGTGGATTTTTCCGGCGGCCTGGGGGGCCTTGGTGCCCCGCTTGATGGTCCAGGCCCGGCACTCCTTCTTGCCGTCGGTCAGGAAGGAGATCAGCCCCAGCAGGGCATAGCTGGCCTGAATCAGCCGGTTCAGGCCGGAGTCGCTGAGGCCCAAATCCTCCATAAACATGGCCCGGTCCTCCGGGTCCAGCTCCGCCAGCTCCTCCTCGGTCTTGGCGCAGATGGGGATGACCTGAGCGCCCTCCACGTCGGCCCGCTTTTTCACGATTTGATAGTATTGGTTCCCCTCCGGGTCGGCTACGCCGTCGTCGTCCATATTGCAGGCGTAGATGATGGGCTTGGCGGACAGCAGCCCCATCTCCCGCAGGGCGAACTGCTGCTCCTCATCCTCCGGGTCAAAGGGGAAGGTACGGGCGCTCTTGCCCTCCCCCAGGTGGGCCACCAGAGGCTCCAGCCAGGCGACCTCCGCCTTGGCGGCCTTGTTGCCGGTCTTGGCGGCCTTGGTCAGCCGGGCCAGCCGGTTCTGGGCCAGTTCCAGGTCGGAGAGCACCAGCTCCATGTCGATGCACTCGATGTCGCCGTCCGGGTCCACCGCCACCGGCTTGGTGGCGTCCTCCACGACGTGAATGATGTTGTCGTCGTCAAAGCAGCGCACCACATGGACGATAGCGTCGCACTCCCGGATGTGGCCCAGGAACCGGTTGCCCAGCCCAGCGCCCTCGCTGGCGCCCTTCACCAGGCCGGCGATGTCCACAAACTCCACCACGGCGGGGGTCTTTTTGTTGGGGTGCCAAATCTCCGCCAGTTTGTCCAGCCGCTCATCGGGCACCGCCACAACGCCGGTGTTCGGCTCGATGGTGCAGAAAGGGTAGTTGGCGGCCTGGGCGTTTTTGGTGCTGGTGATGGCGTTGAAGAGGGTGCTCTTCCCAACGTTGGGCAGACCCACGATTCCTAATTTCATAAAGGGGATACTTCCTTCCGTTCAAGGCAATAGGGCGCAGGCCGGTCAGCGGGGCCTGCGGGATATTGCATAAAGTTATTCACCTTTTCAGTATACGCAAAAGAGCGGCAGTTTGCAAGTGTTTTTCGCCTTTTTCAGGCAGAATCCCGCAAGGGAATGGGACGGGCGGCGGAAAGGCGGCGGGAGAATCCTCTTCTCCCGCCGCCTGCGCCTTTATGCTCCCCCGATATTTTTTCCGGGTGGCCTCGCCGCCCCGCAGGTGGCGCTCCGCCCGGTTCTCATCCAGCACGGCCCGCACCTGGAGGTACAGAGCCCGGTTCAGGCGGGGCAGCCTGTCGTGGAGATCCTTATGCACCGTACTCTTGCTGACCCCGAACTCCTTCGCCGCCGCCCGCACCGTGGCCCGATGCTCCGCCACCCATTCGCCCGTCCGCAGGGCGCGTTCCTCAATATCCTGCTTCAAAGACAACACTCCCATGGCCCAGCCGCCCCGCCTCGGTGTCCGGGCGGCGGCAGCCTTGCTGTCACAGCTTATGTGCGCAGGGGCCAGGAAATGCCGGTCAGCCGGGGATTTGGGACGGTTCAGAAAACGGCACCGGGAATCACATCATTTGACAACGCGGAAGTATGATTGTCCGAAAATAAAAATAATTCTTGAAAAAACACGTTAAAAATGATATAGTAAACAGGTATGTACGCCCTTCCGGACGGAGGGGGAAGGAAAAATTGCGAGGGGATTTATCTACATATGGGAGAGAGAATTACAGGGCATACCGAGCTTTTGACTTTGATGGCGTATCCGATTCGGCATTCCAGCTCGCCGGCCATGCATAACGAGGCGCTGTCCTGTCTGGGGTTGGACTATGCGTACCTCTGCTTTGAGGTTGACCAGAGCAACCTGCGGGAGGCGATAGGGGCGATGCGGGCGCTGAAAATCAGGGGCGGGAATGTTTCCATGCCAAACAAAATCGCGGTGATGCAGTATCTGGACAAGCTGACGCCGGAAGCAAAGCTCTGCGGAGCGGTGAATACGATCATCAATGACGACGGGGTGCTGACCGGGCATATCACCGATGGAATCGGCTACATACGCGGGCTTTTGGACCACGGTTTTGACATCAAAGGGAAGAAAATGACGATTGTTGGAGCCGGGGGCGCTGCGAAGGCGATTCAGGTGCAGGCGGCGCTGAGCGGCGTCCGGGAGATGTCCATTTTCAATGTCCATGATAAATACTGGGAGCGGGCCAGGGAAACAACCCGCCTCCTGAATGAGGAACTCGGCTGCCGGACGACCCTCTATGGGCTGGAGGATTTGGACGTACTGAAAAAAGAAATCTACGACAGCGACCTGCTTGCCAATGCGACGGAGGTCGGCATGACGCCTCAGAAGGAATGGACTTACATTCCGGACAGCAGCTTTTTCAGGCCGGGTATGCTTGTCACAGATGTGATTTACGCACCGCCCAAAACGAAATTCCTGAAGCTGGCGGAGAAAGCCGGGTGCGACACGATGAACGGCTTCCCGATGATGCTGTTTCAGGGCGCGGAGGCCTTTCGATTATGGACCGGTCAGGATATGCCGATTGCCCATATGAAGGAGTATCTGCATATCTGAGAAGCTTGCGCATGACATGATTGTTCAGTATCATTTCTATTACAGGAGGGAAGGGGCAAATGAAGGTACTAAAATGGCTGGATGAAAGCCTGGAGGAAGTACTCCTCATTGTGTTGCTTATCGCTATGGTGTGCATTATGGGGATACAGGTGGTGGCAAGGTATTGCTTGAACCAGTCCTTGAGCTGGTCGGAGGAGTTGACACAATATCTGTTCGTGTGGGCGACCTTTATCAGCGTGAGTTATTGCGTGAAGAAACGAATCTCCATCAAAATCGAGCAGCTGCTGAATATCCTGCCGGAGCCGGGGCAGACGGCGCTGCGGCTGTTTCGCCACACGGTGGTGCTTCTGTTCTGCATCATCATGCTGCCCTACTGTCAAAGCTATTTGCAGCAGTCGATTGAGCTGGAGGCGACCAGCGCGGCGCTGGGCATACCGATGTATTATATTCAGTCGGCGCCCCTTGTCGGGTTCCTTCTGCTGACGGTTCGTGTGGCGCAGGCCTGGTGGCGTGAGGCGAAGAAGATGAAAGGAGTGTTTACAAAATCATGACGACGATTATTATGATTCTATTTGTGCTCCTTCTGATTCTGGCGGTTCCGGTGGGGCTGACGGTGGCAATTACGAGTATGCTGCCCAGCCTGTTCTCGGAATCGTTTACGGTGAGCGGAGTATATGTGCTGCGGGCCATGCTGGGCGGCGTCAATTCCTACCCGCTTCTGGCGATTCCGATGTTTGTCCTCTCCGGTATCATTATGTCCAAGGGCGGCGTTTCCAAAAAGCTCTTCGAGGTGTTTACCTATTTTGTCGGGAAAAGGACGGCGGGCGTTCCCTGCGCCGTCGTAATTACCTGCCTGTTCTTTGGCGCGATTTCCGGTTCCGCTCCAGCGACGGTGGCCGCAGTGGGCAGCATGACGATTCCGCTGATGCTGGAGATGGGCTATGACAAAAAGTTCTGTGTGGCGCTTGTCGCTACCGCGGGAGGGCTGGGCGTAATCATACCGCCGAGCATTCCGTTCATCCTCTATGCCCAGGCGACAGGCACTTCGGTCAGCGATATGTTCCTGGCGGGCATCATTCCGGGGATTCTGATTGGCCTGATTTTGATGTGCTACGCGGTGTTTTACTGCAAGAAGCACGGCGAGGATAAGGAAAAAATCAATGTGATGGTGGATGAACTGCACGCACGCGGCTTCCGGAAGGTCTTTTTCTCCAGCCTGTTCGCCCTGCTGACACCGGTCATCATCCTTGGATGCATTTACACGGGCGTGACCTCCCCGACGGAAGCAGCTGTGATTTCCGTGTTTTATTCCCTCATCATCAGCCTGGTCGTGTATCGGACGCTGAAAATCAGGGACCTCTGGGGCGTCTTCCGCGAGGCGGTGCGGACATACTGCCCGATTCTGTTTATCCTGGCGGCTTCGGTGGCGTTTTCGCGCATCCTGACGCTGATGCACGTTCCGCAGACCGTTTCGGCCTGGATGACCGGCTCCTTTACCAATAAAATTGTCCTGCTGCTGGTGGTGAATCTGGTGCTGCTGGTGGTCGGCATGGTGATGGATACCAGCCCCGCCATCCTGATTCTTGCGCCGATTCTGCTTCCCATTGTGGAGACATTCGGGGTTGACCCGGTACACTTTGGCATCATCATGGTCGTGAACCTGGCCATCGGCTTTGTGACACCGCCAATCGGCGTGAACCTGTTTGTGGCCAGCTCCCTTTCGGATGTGCCGGTGATGGAGATTGCGAAAAAGGCGATGCCGATGATTATTCTGTTTTTCGTCGCGCTGCTCCTGGTCACATATATTCCGCAAATCAGCCTGCTGCTGGTATAGCGTTCGTTCAGGAAGGAGGAGGAACCATATGAAACGGAACTTGAAAAAATACTTAGCGGCGGCATTTGCCGCAGCGCTCATGCTTTTATGCAGCGGCTGTGCGGAGGAGACAACGCAGGAGTACGCTTGGGTGCTGGCCACGGCGAGCCCGGAGGACACCGTCACCCAGATTTATGCGGAGAAGTTTGCGGAAGAGGTGGAGCGCCTCTCGGATGGGGCGATGAGAATCGAAGTCTACGCAAACAGCTCCCTTGGCGGCGATACTGAGCTGATTGAGTGCTGCATGACCGGAGACATCCCGTTTGTGGTGCAGAACACAGCGCCTCAGGTGAGCTATCTCCCCAGGCTCTGCCTGTTTGATTTGCCCTGCGTGTTTGACTCCATCGACGAGCTTCACGAGGTGCTGGACGATGAACAATTCATGGAGAAAATCAACGAAATATACGCGGAGAAGGGGCTGGAGTTGCTGGGCATGAGCGACCAGGACTTCCGCGTTATGACTTCAAATGTAAAGGTGGAGTCACTGGAGGACTTTTCCGGCATCAAGATTCGCACGATGGAAAATTCCTATCATATGGCGTTCTGGAAGGCAATCGGCGCGAATCCGACCCCCATGTCCTTCTCCGAGGTCTATATCGGGCTGCAGCAGAACACAATCGACGCCCAGGAAAATCCCTATGAGGTCATCGTCTCCAACAAGTTCTATGAGCAGCAGGATTATATTATCCAGACGAATCATTTGCCGCACCTGCTGAGCCTGATCGTCAGCGAGGGCTTCATGGAATCTCTGGAGGAGGATGAACAGGCAATCATCCGCGAGGCCGCCGCCACGGCCTGCGCTTACGCGAGAGAACAGGCCCAGGAGCGTGTCGCGGATCGTATCGCGATTTGCGAGGAGGGCGGGGCTGAAATCGTTGAGATTTCAGATGAACTTCGCGCCCAGATGCGCGAGGCCTCTGCGGAACTGTACGAGGAGATTCGTACCGTCGTGGCTGACGACGACCTGTATTACGCCTATATCGGAGCATAAGGGAGCAATTTATCATCCGCTTGTATGGCTCTATACCACCTCAGGGGAAACAAATCGTTTACGGTTTGTTTCCCCTTTGTTTCCGCTTTGCTCTTGCTTTTTCCGGCCCGGATGGAGTATAATGGCCCAAACCCCATTCAGGAGCGTTACTATGATGAAACAAAAAATTTTCAGCGTGATACATATGGTATTCCGCATCCTCTTCACCCTCTTTGCCCTGTGGGTTATCTTCTTTATCTTCCAAAACAGCCTGGAATCGGGAACTCTGTCCTCCAGCCGCAGCGCCGAGTTCACCGCCATGCTGAACGCCGTCCTGGGGAAGCTGGGCATCTCCGCCCTGTCTGAGGCGGTGGTGCGGAAGCTGGCCCACTATGCGGAGTTCGCCCTTCTGGGCTTCCTGCTGACCCTGTGCGTCCGGGTCTACACCCCCCGCTATGTGCGCTACTGCTGCTGGCCGCTGCTGATTGGCCTGTGTGTGGCCAACCTGGACGAGACGATTCAAATCTATGTGTCCGGGCGCAACAGCAGCGTCATTGACGTGTGGATCGATTTCAGCGGGGTCTGCGGCGGGCTGCTGGCCGGGTTCCTGGTGTGCATCCTGTTGAGCCTGATCCTGTCCAGCCTCGGCCTGAAGCGCAAACGGTAACGGGAACGAAAACACCGCCCTCTGTCCGGGACAGAGGGCGGTTTCGCTTGTCTGTTTGGTTTTGGTGGGGGATACGCTTATTCCGCGCCCTGCTTTACCGCCTCGGCGGCCTCCTCCTGGATGTCCTCCCAGTTGGAGAGCATGGGCTCTACGTCCTCCTTACCCTTGATTTTCCGGTCCACATAGTTCTTCGTCAGCTTGTACACCAGGGGGGACAGGGCCAGCACGCCGATCAGGTTGGGGATCATCATCATGCCGTTCAGGGTGTCCGCGATGTCCCAGGCCAGGTTGTCGCTCATGACAGCGCCGCCGAAGATGGCCACTACGAAGATGACCCGGTACACGATGGTGTACTTCTCACCGAACAGGAACTCGCAGGCCTTGGTGCCGTAATGGCTCCAGCCCAGCACGGTGGAGAAGGCGAACAGCATGATGGCGATGGCCACGAAGGCTGCGCCGATTTGCCCGAAGTGCATGGAAAAGACGGTGCCCACCAGGTTGGCCTTGGTCAGCTCCACGCCCTCGTACTCAGTCAGGGTCACGCCGGTGTCCAAATCCACCAGGCCGGAGGACAGGATGGAGAAGGCGGTCAGGGTGCAGACGATGATGGTGTCGGCAAAGACCTCAAAGATGCCCCACATACCCTGGCGCACAGGCTCCCGGACGTTGGAGTTGGAGTGTACCATGACGGAGGAGCCGAGGCCCGCCTCGTTGGAGAAGACGCCCCGCTTCATGCCCTGCTCGATGGCCAGCCGGATGCCGGAGCCCACGATGCCGCCGCCGACAGCCTTCATGGCGAAGGCGCCCTTGAAGATGGCGGTGAACACCGCCCCCACCTGGGTGATGTTGGTGCAGAAAATCACGATGGAACCCACGATGTACAGCACCACCATGAAGGGGACGATTTTCTCCGTCACGGAGGCGATGCGCTTCAGGCCGCCCACGATGACCAGCCCTGCCAGCAGCAGCACCACCACGCCGGTGACGGCGGTGTGGACGCCGAAGGCAGACTGCATATTGCCGGAGATGGAGTTCACCTGGGTCATGTTGCCGATGCCGAAGGAGGCCAGGAAGCAGAACACGGAGAACAGCACCGCCAGTACAGAGCCCAGGGTCTTGCAGTGCTTCTTGGCCCCCAGGCCGTCCCGGAGGTAGTACATCGCGCCGCCGGACCACTCGCCGTCCTTATTCTTCCGGCGGAAGTAGATGCCCAGCACGTTCTCGGAGTAGTTGGTCATCATGCCGAAGAAGGCGATGATCCACATCCAGAACACAGCGCCGGGGCCGCCCACGATGATGGCCCCCGCCACGCCCACGATGTTGCCGGTGCCCACCGTGGCGGCCAGGGCGGTGCAAAGGGATTGGAACTGGGAGATGGACTTGTCCTTGGTGTGGCCCACGACCTCCTTATCCTGGAAGATGGCGCCGATGGTCATCTTCATCCAGTGGCCGATGTGGGAGATTTGGAAGAATTTGGTCAGGCCGGTCATCAGTACGCCCACCACGGCCAACAGGATCAGGGCCGGCCAGCCCCAGACCACGTTGTTGACAGCGCTGTTGATGTTGGTGATAAGTTCAATCATTGGGGAATCCTCTCTTTCCGTATCTGCGTCCTCGCCTCTGCCCGCCGGGTCGCGGGTAGAATCAAAAAGGGCGAGCCTTCGGAAGGCTCGCCCTCAAGCGACAAACTGAACCCGGCCCGGAGGGCTGCGCCCTCTCCATCCGCATTGGATGCTGCCGGTTCCCGCTCTGTCCTTTTGCCCGAGAGATTTGCAGGGGCTTCCGCCCCGCATTGCACCTTCGGCATCCGTGTCTTGCACGGACTTCTCCAGAGTGCCATCCGCTTACAGTCCCGGCCTCCCCATTGAGGCCCCTGAGAGTGTTACTCCTTCGGCAGGCGGCGGGGCAACGGTATGCCGCCCTGTTTCCTGCAAGCATCTGCTGGCTATTTGAGACAATTATACGCTGGTTGCCGTTTTTTTCAACCGTTTTTTCGGAAGAACAGATTTTTTTCTGTTTTCCACAAAGGAACGGGGGGAATGGGCAGCCTCTTTTGGCCGTCTGTGTCAAAAATGCAAGAACACGGCCCTGAAATTGCATACGATTTTTTTCGCGAAAGCGCCAGTTTGCTCTTGTCAATCGCCGTCAAATCCGATACAATAGAAGGCGATTTGAGATAGATAAGGTGCGTGCCACTATGGAAAAGATTCCCTTTGTCAACAAGGAGCAGCTGGAGGCCATCTGCGCCCAGTATCCCACCCCCTTCCACCTGTACGATGAGGCGGGCATCCGGGCCACCGCCCGGGCCGTCCGGGAGGCGTTTGCCTGGAATCCCGGCTTTAAGGAGCATTTCGCGGTGAAGGCCACCCCCACCCCTCAGATTTTAGACATCCTCCGGGAGGAGGGCTGCGGCGTGGACTGCTCCTCCCTGACCGAGCTGATGATGAGTGAGCGCTGCGGCTTCCAGGGGGAGGAAATCATGTTCTCCTCCAACGAGACCCCCGCGGAGGAGTTCGTCAAGGCCGCCCAGCTGGGGGCCATCATCAACCTGGACGACTATACCCATATCGACTTCCTCCAAAAGACCATCGGCTACATCCCGGAGACCATCTCCTGCCGCTTCAACCCCGGCGGCGTGTTCCAGCTGGGGGAGAGCAAGGAGGGCTTCCAGGTGATGGACAACCCCGGCGACGCCAAGTACGGCTTCACCCGGCCCCAGCTCTTTGACGGCTTCAAAAAGCTGAAGGCCATGGGGGCGAAGCACTTCGGCCTCCACGCCTTCCTGGCCTCCAACACCATCTCCAATGACTATTACCCCGCCCTGGCCGGTCAGCTCTTCCAGCTGGCGGTGGAGTTGGAGCGGGAGACCGGCTGCGACATCGACTTCATCAACCTCTCCGGCGGCGTGGGGGTGGACTACCGCCCGGAGCAGCCCGCCAACGACATTTACGCCATCGGCGAAGGGGTGCGTCAGCAGTATGAGGCCATCCTGGTGCCCGCCGGGATGGGGGATGTCCGCATCCTCACCGAGATGGGCCGCTATATGCTGGCCTCCCACGGCTGCCTGGTGACCCGGGCCATCCACGCCAAGCACACCTATAAGGAGTATATCGGGGTGGACGCCTGCGCCGCCAACCTGATGCGCCCCGCCATGTACGGCGCGTACCACCACATCACCGTCATGGGCAAGGAGGACTGGCCCTGTGACCACAAGTATGACGTGGTGGGCAGCCTGTGCGAGAATAACGACAAGTTCGCCATTGACCGGATGCTGCCGAGAATTGACACCGGCGACCTGCTGGTGATGCACGACACCGGAGCCCACGGCTTCTCCATGGGCTACAACTACAATGGCCGCCTCCGTTCGGCGGAGCTGCTGCTCCAGGAGGACGGCAACGTGCGGATGATTCGCCGGGCTGAGACCCCGGAGGACTACTTCGCCACCCTGATTTGGGATAAAGACTGACGGGGCAAACGGAAAACAGAAAAGCGTTTCAAAAAAATACGGGTGTATCACCGGAGAACCGGAGATACACCCGTGTTCTGTTTGTGGCTCACCTCACGTCAATGTGAAGGAGATGAAGTCGATTGCGCCCGCGCCGCGATACCGGAAGTACAGGGGCTTTACGCCGTCCCCTATGGTCATCCGCCCTTGATACTCGGCGTAGTCCTTTGTGGGGTTCAGGGAGATGCTGGCGGCGATGGTGCGGAAGGTGGGGGTGTCGGACACCTGCATCGTGCCGCCGTCCCCCCGCACCCGGACGGTCACCCCGGTCACGTTCCGCAGGTCGAAGTACTTGAATCCGGCCACCGCACCGGCCCGCATATTGGCGATGTACTGGTCGCCGTCCTCCTCCCGGTCTTTGCTGGTCTGGGTAAAGTAGGGGTGGGCTTTCAGCGTTCTCCTGGGGTGCTTGCCGTCCACCCGGCCTGCGCCGTCCTTGCTCCACAGGTTGCAGGCGATCCTGGCCTCGTACTGGCCCGTGCCACGCAGCGGGCCGCCGTTCAGGCCGCAGCTGGTAACCTCCGCCTGCTGGAAGGAACCGTCTGGATTTTGCACCAGCTTCTCTGCGCAGGCCTGGCGGGAGTAGGAGTGGCGGTTGGTCTGCCGGTGGTAGAAGATGTACCAGTCCTCTCCCAGGTGGAGGAGGCCGCCGTGGGTGTTGCCCAGGTAGTTGGTGCCCTTTTGCTCGTCCTCGTTGCCGCCCAGGAACAGGTCGCCAATGCTGACTAGGGTGCCGCCGTAGGTGAAGCTGCCGTCCGGCCGGTCACTGGTGGCGTAGCATAACTCGTGGTTGTGGCGGGAGGAGTAGACGAAGATGTAACGGTCTCCGTCCTTCCGGATGGAGCTGGCCTCAAAGAACTCGTGATTGGGGTAGGAGCCTGGCCCCTCCTTGGGGAACAGCAGCTTGGGTTCTGTCTTGATGGTCACCATATCCTGCTCCAGCTCCATCACGGTGCCGCCCTCGTTCTTTAGCTTTATGCCGCCGGTGAGGATGGCCGAGGTGGTCAGGTACAGCCCGGAATACAGCCATATCCGCCCGTCATCGTCCGCCAGAACGCCGGGGTCAAAGGGGAAGTGGTCTCCCTTCCTGCGGCCCCAGACGGTGCCGTCCGGGTAATGGACGTGATCCAGGAACTGATACTGTCCTGCCGGGGTGTCGCAGACGGCCACCCCCATGACGCCCATGAAGTCGTAGGCGTAATACAGGTAATACCGCCCGTCCGGCCCCTGGCAGACATCCGGCGCGAAGAGCAGCCGCATCCCCAGAATGTTCTTCGGGTCCTGCTTCCGCCGGTAAATGACCCCTTCGCATCGCCAGTCGGACAGGTCGTCCACCGGGGCGGACCAGCAAACATAGTCGTTCACGCAGAAGATGGGGGCGTTGAACCGGTCATGGGAGCCGTAGACGTAGACCCTGTCCCCAAACACATGGGGTTCGCCGTCCGGGACGTACTCCCAGGAGGGCAGGTAGGGATTGTATGCTTGTTGTTTCATGGCTCTCTCTCCTGTCTGTGTGTGGCCCCGGCGGCGAAGCGCGGACAGCGCGCCGCCTGGGTGATGGGAAAAGGCCCCCCCCCATGCGAGCGGCGGCCAGGGGGGGCCGGGGCGGGGCGCGGCCCCCGGTGGTTGGTTAGTTTATAGGTGAGGCCGCAGTTTTACTGGTAATAATTGCCCACAGCGTCCCGGTAGGCGTAGGCCTTGCCGTTCTCGTCCTTCAGTTCGTCGGGCATATACTGGTCTTTGTCATAGCCCGGCACATCGTTGGGGCTGACGCAGATGCCGCTTTTATTGACGGCCAGCACCGCGTCGTTCTTGGGCAGGGTGATGGGCAGCTTGCCGGTGGGGGTGAAGCGGCCGAACATCACGTCCAGGGTGGCGGAGGGGTAGGTGTCGAATCCTGCGGTGAGGGCGTCGGCATACCGCTCCACGTTGCCCACCATCCAGGCCAGGGGGAAGTTGACGTTGGCGATGACCTTGCCGCCGTTTGCGTGGACTGCCGCGGCGATGCCGGGGATGCGGTTCGCGCCGGAGAGGGTGGTCTCCTGGTGGGTGGTGTCCAGGGGGCAGCCCTTCTCGTCCACGTCGGGAACCGTCTTATCCTCACAGATGTCGATCTCCAGATAACCGGGGGTGGCGCTGAAATAGTTGCCGGAGGAGGGGCTGACCATCAGGATGGCGTAGTCCGCCTGGGCGGGGTCGTCGGTCAGGGCGCAGTCGCCCGCCACCATCTCTTTCAGGGCGGCGGTGGCGGCGCTGGCGTCGCCCTTGGCGAAGGCCTCCACATAGACCTTCTTGCCCGCCAACTTGTCCGCCGTCAGGGGCAGCACGTCCTGGTTTTTCAGCAGGACGACGCTCTTGCGGTGGGTCAGGGCGGCCTCGTCCCAGTCGGCCTGGTTGGCCACCACCTTCACCGCGTTGGCGGGGTCGGCGTAGGGATTCTCAAACATGCCCTGCTGGAACAGCTCGGTCAGGGTGCGGGAGACGGCCCGGTTCAGGCTCTCATCGGTCAGCACCAGGTCTTCCTTTTTGAAGCCCTCGGGCACGGGATGGGTGTCATAATAGCCGTTGGTGGCCCGTTCATAGGCCTCCCGGCCCACCTCGTTGTCAAACAGGCCGCTGATAACGTCCACGCCGGACTGGGTGACGGCGTAGCCCACCCGTTCGGGCTTGTCCAGAGCCTCCACGCCCCAGCACATATTGTGGACGATGCCGGTGTCAGAGTTGATGTAGCCGTCAAAGCCCATCTGCCCCCGGAGGATTTTGTCAATGAACACCTTATTGTAGGCGAAGCCGTAGGGGTTCAGCTCCACCGGGTCGCCGTTCATGTCGGTCTGAGGAGCGCTCTTGGCGGCGGCGGGCTTGGAGTAGTAGGGCATGATGGAGGCGGCGTGGTACTTGATGGCGGGCTGGAAGGTGGGGATGTGGTACTTCTGGAGGGAGCCTTCCGTGGCGTAGACGTTCCACTGGCCGGCGGCATAGTGGGGGTCGAAGCCGTTCTCACGGGCGCCGCCGCCGGGGAAGTGCTTCACCGTCATGGAGACGCCGTCGGGGGTGACGCCGTTCTCGCTGCCCTGGATGCCGGGGATGAGCCGCTCAAAGATAGCGGTGATCAGCTCCGGGTCCTCGCCGAAGGTGCCGAAGGTGCGCTGCCAGCGGGGGTCGGACACTACGTCGGCCATGTACATATAGCCCTTTTTCAGGCCGCAGGCATTCCACTCCCGGCGGACGCAGTCGGCAAACTTGTCGATGATGTCCAGGCTGTCGCCCTTGACGGCGGCGGCGATGCCCAGGGTGCCGGGCCAGGTGGCAAAGACACCGGAGGCATCGTTCATGCCGAAGACCACCTCGCCGTTCTCATTCCGGGAGTTGGAGGCCACGCTGACGGGGACGAAGTGGTCGCACTGCTCCGCTACGGCGTGGAGTTGGTTCAGCCAGTCCGCCATATCGTCCGGCGTGGCGTTGGCCCGCAGAATCAGGTGGCGGGCGAACCACTCTTTAATTAAGGTGGTGGTGCCGGGCAGGTGCTGCTCGCCGAAGATGGTCTTGCCGTTCATTTCCGCGTCGTCCAGGATGCCGGATTCGTCGGTGACGAACTGATGGTCAGGCACCGGGCAGGGGTACTTGGGCCCCATGCGCCAGTCCGAGATGAACAGCTGGGCGATTTTCTCGTCCACCGTCAGGGTCTGGACGTAGGCCGCGGCCCGCTCCGCCGGGGACAGCCGCCAGTCGTTCACCGGCGTGACCTGGCCGGAGCCGTCGATGTCCTTAAAGTACAGCCCATCCTGCTCAATGACGCCGCGGGAGACGGTGCCGATGGTGGGGCCGTTGGGGTTCTGGTAACGTTTGACCTGGTCGCTTGCTTTTGGACTCATAGTACATTCCTCCTTGCTGACCGGCTGCAATTCCGGCCACGCTGATTGGTATGGCAGATTTCCTTATGCATCGGAAATTCTTATTAAAACCTATTTTATATTCTAGCACAATAGCCACGGACGCGCCATGATTTTCTGACCGGATTTTAGTACTTTTCACCGATAGTTTTTGAAGCGCGAGAAGTAGTTTACGCGCTGGCCCAATATCCTAAGGAACGCCCGCCCAAGAGAGCCCCTCATACGCTCAGAGGATAGGTCTCCCCCGGCTGGGTGTCCAGCGTTTGGTTTTTCCCGTTGGTGAGCAGCCGGACAGGGCCGCCCAGGGTGGAGGTCAGCCGCCCCTCTGTTACCTTGCCCTCCGCCCAGCGGAAGGAGAGGCGGAAGCCGCCCCGGAGGCGCACGTTCTCCAGTGCGCCGGAGGGCCAGGAGGGGGGCAGCGCCGGGAGCAGGCGGATGGTGCCGGTGTGGCTCTGCACCAGCATCTCCAGGATACCGGCGGTAGCCCCAAAGTTGCCGTCGATTTGGAAGGGCGGGTGGGTATCGAACAGGTTGGGGAGGGTGCTGTTGGCCAGCAGGGCGTAGAGGCGTTCCTCCGCCGCCCCGCCGTCCAGCAGCCGGGCGTAGAAGTTGATGATCCAGGCCCGGCTCCAGCCGGTGTGTCCGCCGCCGTGGGACAGCCGCCGCTGTAAGGTCTGCCGGGCGGCCTCCGCCAGCTCCGGCGTCTCCTCCGGGCTGATTTGCCAGCCGGGGTAGAGGCCGTAAAGCTGGGAGATGTGCCGGTGTCCCGGCTCCCACTCTTCCACGTCCTCCAGCCACTCCTGGAGGATGCCGTCCCGGTTGACCCGGAGGGGCGGCAGCCGCTCCAGCAGCCCCGGCAGGGCGGACAGCAGTTCGCCCCGCTCCCCCAGCAGTTCACCGCACCGGAGGGTAATGGTGAACAGCTCCCGGATAATGCTCATATCTATGGTGGGGCCAAGGGCAATGGCAGTCTTTTCTCCGGTGGCGGGGTCGAGGTAGCTGTTCTCCGGGGAGTTGGAGGGGGCGGTGACCAGGTAGCCCGTCTCCGGGTCCTCAATGAGGAAGTTAGCGTAGAACTGGGCGCAGCCCTCCAGCACCGGCCAGTAGGTGCGCAGGAAGTCCAAATCGCCGGTATAAAGGTAATGCTCGTACAGGTGGCGGCAGCACCAGGCCCCGGCGCACAGGAAGCTGCCCCAGGCCGGGTCCTGCCCCGGCGCGGTGAAGCCCCAGGGGTTGGCCAGGGTATGTACCACCCACCCCCGGCAGCCGTACATAGTTTTGGCGGTGTTCGCCCCATGCCGGGCCAGAAAGGCCAGGTAGCGGTACAGGGCATCGCCGTACTCCTCCAGCCCCACCGCGTCCACGAACCAGTAGTTCATCTGCAAGTTGATGTTCAGATGGTAGTCCCCCGCCCAGGGGGTGAAGAGGTCCTTGGACCAGACCCCTTGCAAATTGGCGGGAAGCCGCCCCCAGGCGGAGCCGATGAGCAGGTAGCGGCCATAGTCAAAGTACAGCTGGCACAGCCCGGCGTCCTGCCCCCCGTCCCGCACCAGGGCCAGCCGCCGGTCGGTAGGGAGGGCCTCCAGGGCCGGGTCAGCGGGCAGCGTCAGGGTGCAGCGGCCCATGGCTTCGGCCATCCACTGGGCTTCGTCCTCCAAAACGGCGGAGAACCCGGCCTGGCGGGCCTTGTCCAGCCGGGCGCGGCAGACTGCTTCCGGTTCCTGCCCGCCGTAGGAGGTGGCGATACACGTCCAAAGCACCAGGCGGGAGGCCCCCTCCACAGCGAGGGCGGCGTCCTGGACGGCGACAGCGCCGTCCGTCTCCACCTCGATGCGGGTGAAATAGGAGAGGGCCGGGGAGGTCTGCCCCCGGACGGTGATACCGCCCCGGTCACAGGCTATCTCCGCCCCCTCCCGGGCGAAGGAGAGGGTGTAGCGGCCGCTGCCCCCCTCCAGCAGGCTGGCCGTCACCTGATAGCGGTGGGAGGCGGTGTGCAACCGCCGCGTTGTGCCGAACCGGGTCTCTGCAAAGCCCCGGTACAAATCCAACCGGCGGCAGTAGCCCCCGGCATCCTGGACGGGGCTTGCAATCGTCAGCTCCCCGGCGGTCTGGTAGCTGCCATAATAGGGGTCGTCGCTGCCCCCGCCCTGGCAGACCAGGTAGCGGTCACACAGGGCTTGGGCCTCCTGATACCGCCGCTGGAGCAGGAGCCGCCGCATCTCCGGCAGATGGGCCAGGCACTCCGGGTTGTCCCACTGGGCGGGGTAGCCGCTCCACAGGGTCTCCTCGTTGAGTTGGAGGGTCTCCCGCTCCAGAGCGCCGAACACCATCATGCCCAGGCTGCCGCTGCCCAGGGGCAGGGCCTCGTCCCAGCAGGCGGCGGGCTGCTGGTACCAGAGCTGACC
>JAJQFX010000088.1 GCA_021200895.1 Clostridiales bacterium
ATGTTGGCGACTTCGGCGGTCAGGTCGGTAAACGCCGCGCTGTCCGCGGTCAGGTAGCCTGCCTCCACGAGGATGGCCGTCACATCGCTGGCCGTCACAAATCCGGCCACAAGCTTAGTGACCTCCGCCCGGTAGGCGGTCAGGTCATTGACCGTGGCATAGTTGGCGGACAGATACTCAATGGTGGCGTAGCTTGCCAGCATTGTATTGATGTCCGCTACGTCCGCTTGCAACTCTGTGATGGCCGCGCTGTCCGCCGTCAGGTAGCCCGCCTTCACGAGGATGGCATCTACTTCTCCGGCGGTGACATAGCCGGAAAGCAGCTCAGTAATGTTTGCCTGGTAGGCGGTCAGGTCATTGACCGTCGCATAGTTGGCGGACAGATACTCAATGGTGGCGTAGCTTGCCAGCATTGTATTGATGTCCGCTACGTCCGCTTGCAACTCTGTGATGGCCGCGCTGTCCGCCGTCAGGTAGCCCGCCTTCACGAGGATGGCATCTACTTCTCCGGCGGTGACATAGCCGGAAAGCAGCTCAGTAATGTTTGCCTGGTAAGCCGTCAATGTGGCGATTGTGGCGTAGTCTGCCAGCAGGGTGTCAACGGCTGCTACGGTGATGTAGGCGGCTTCGATTTCGGCAACGGTGGATTGCAGGGTGGCGATGGTAGCAGATGCTGCCGTGAGGTCATTGATGGTGGCATAGGTCAGCTTTGCATTGTCCGCCGTGAGGTAGCCAAACGCGGCCACCTCCGCCTCCAGGCTGTCCGCCTTGACGTAGAGGGCGGCGATGTCATCCGCTGTGATGTATTTGGCGGTCAGATAGTCCGTGGTGATGGCGGTCGCCACCAGGTTGGTGTACCGTGCAGACAGCGATTCCAGCGCCGTCTGGACGTTCCGGTCAGAGCTGCGCTGAGCATCCGTCAAACTGGCCGAATCCGCCCCAAAGGTCAGGGTGTCGTTGGCCGGGTCAAGGAGGTCAATGTCCATGGCAGTCAGCTCGACATACTGATTGATGCCGTGGGGGTCGCTCCGAATCAGCACATAGTCCCCCAGGTTGATGTAGTCATACTCCGCCGACACCAGGGCCAGGTCTACCGCGCTGACCTCAAAGGAGGACACGGCGGAAGTGACCTGCGCCAGGTAGTTTTTCGCCTTGGTCAGCAGATTGCTGGCCTCCGTCACATCCTCCCAGATGTTGCAGACCACGATCCAGCCGTATTCCGCTACGGCGGCTTCGTCGGCGTAATAGATGCTGCCGCCGTTGACGCTGGAGATGGTGAGGTATTCATCTGTCTGGTTGCCGTCGCTGTCCTCCAGCTTCGCCCCCAGGGGGAGAATGACCGTTGCCAGGTCGGAATACTCCACGTTCTGCGCGATGTCCAGCAGGTTCACCCCGAACTCCACCGGCTGGGTGGCGGTGGTGCCGTAGCTGGCCAGGTAGTCCAGATACTTGACCCCGTCCACGATGCGCACCCGGAAGTAGCCGCCCAGGCTGTCGTTCACCAGTTTGTCGGTCAGGACGGTCAGGGTGCGGTTATACTCGATGCTGCTGCGGGCGATATAGTCGTTGCTGTCCTCCACGGTGACGGTGCCGAGGCGAAGCTGCTTGCGCTCCTCTACCTGGGCGTTGTGGTTGTCCAGGACAGACTGCAAAAAGTCTGTAGGACTGCCGGAGAACTCGAAGGGCGGGTAATAGGTATCATACAGATAGGCCAGCACGCCCTCGCAGGTGAGCGTGCCGGTCTTGTAGAAATCCTCCTGCCGGGTGATGGCCCGGCCCCGCCACAGCTCCACCCCGTCCCGGTAGACGATGAGTTCATCCGTCAGGCAGACGAAATCCGCCTTCGCCGGGTTTGCGTCCGGGATGGAGATGGACAGCTCCCCCGCCGCGCCCACCTCCAGCGAGAGGGAAGCGGCGGTGAGGCAGTAGGCGGTGTCGCCGGGGCGGTAGAGGGGGTTTTCCGTTGTTTCATCCTTATGAATAAACTTGATTTCGTACATATGATCACCTACAAGGAGGTATTGCCGCTGGCATCCGTTTTGAGCGGATTGCACTTGCACAGGATGGTGATACTCTGACTTGCGCTTGTGTTGGTAAAGCTGTCAATGGTGCACCTGCCGTTGTACGTCCACTCGGGGTCATCATCAAGGACGATGCCCAGCCGCTGACCGTGGATGGCGGTGGCAATTTCGCTTATCATGTCCGCCCACCCCTTTTGCGTCAGTGCCTCTGCGGTCTGAAAAGAAAAGGACAGCTCCCTGTCCTCGTAGACCACAGAGCCGGTCAGGGCCTCCGTCAAATCTAACGACCCATTTGCGCCTGGAATATCAATGGTGTTCGTTTTCGGTGCAGGTATTGAAACGTCCTGCGCCTGCAAAACCAGCTTCCAATCATCCCAGCTGTGATATGAACCGAATTTAACGCCTTTCATCGTCCACGCTCCTTTGCCGTTGACAACTTGCCAAGGGCGCTATCCATCGGTTTTGCCAGCCAACCGACCACAGCGCCTGTGTCGGTCTTGATTTCCGCTTTGGCGAACTCGGGGAAATATTGCTCCATAAAGCTGACCATGGTTTTCATATAGGGGATAAGTTCATCGCCGCCGACGCCGGATTCATCGCGGACAATGCCCCGTAAATCATCCAATGCGCCGACGAACTCCGGGCGTTTTTCGCCAACGCCGATAACAGTCGGGCTGGTAAAAATGCCGCCCTCATCGTACCACTCGATAGAGAACTTCGGCACGGAGGGCGGGCTCAGGCTGAACGAACCGGTAATGCTGAAATGGGGCATTTTCAGCTTGGGCAGCGACCAGCTGAAGTTGAAGAAGCCCTTGATTTTGTCGATGGCGTTCTTCACGATGGTCTTTGCGCTGTCGAAGATGCTGGTAAACTTGTCCTTGATGCTGCCCAGCACGTTGCTGACCGTGGTCTTTGCCGCGTTCAGCCCGTTGGAGATGGTGGTTTTCACGCCGTTTACCACATTGCTGACCGTGGTTTTGATGGCGTTCCACACGCTGCTGAAAGTGGTTTTGATGGCGTTCAGGACGCTTGTGACAGTACCCTTGACCGCATTAAACACGGTTGTGATAACCGATTTGATGGCGTTCACCACCGTTGTCACAACAGATTTGATTGCATTGAAAACCGTTGTGAAAACGGTCTTGTATGCGTTCAGCACCGTTGTGAAATAGGTCTTGACCGCATTAAACACTGTCTGAATGACCGACTTCACCGCGTTCACCACTGTTGAAACCACGTTTTGAATGGCATTCCAGACGGTGGTAAATGTGCTCTTTATCCCTTCCAGTATCGGGGTGAGGAAGGAAACAATGGCGTTCCAAACAGTACTGATCACATTCTGAATTGTGTCCAGTGCGGTCGATACTGCTGACTTGATTGCTTCCCATGCTGCAAGAATGGTTTCTTTGCAGTTCTCCCAAATAAACTGAAATGGAAGGGTAATCAAATCAAAGGCCGCTGTAATCAGTTCAACGATGAACATGATTGCGACCTGAACCACATTCTTGATGGTTTCCCAGGCTGTTGACAGGGCATTTACCAGGGTATTGAAGATGCTGCTGACCGTGTTCCAGAGGCTTTGAAACCCCGAAACAATATTGTCAAGAACACCTGTGATAAAATTCCATGCCGATTCCAATGCGCCGCTGATACCATCAACCAGGCCACTGAAGAAATTCTTAATTGCTTCAATCGCCGTTTCAAACGCTTCTTTTGCGGTGCTCAGGGCGCCGCTGATGGCTTCCACCGCTGTGCTGAACGCGCTTTTGATTTTCTCCCAAATGTTCAGCACTGCATTCCGGAAATCCTCGTTGGTATTCCAAAGGGTGACCAGTGTCGTGATAACGCCAGCAATCAGAGTGACCACAATGGTAACTGGCCCGCCGAGCATGGAGACAACAGACGATATTCCGGTGATGCCGGAAATGAGGCTCTTTACGTTGCCAACAAGGGTCATTATTTTCGAGCCGATAGAGAACCCAATGAGCATGGACACAAGCGGGATGACCACGTCCAGATGCTCTGCAATAAAGCCAATCGCATTGCCGAGCGTTTCGACAACAGGTGCAAGCTCTGCAGCAAGGTCGCTTATGGTCTCACTGATGGCGTCCATGTCGAGGCTGTCAATAAATTCAGATGCCTCATCAATCAGTTCCTCAAGCACGGGATATATATCTTGAAACAGCTGTATGCTGAGGTTTTCGGCCTTTGTTTTAAGATCATCCGTTTTCCATCCGAGGGTATCGGTCATCTGAGCGTATGCGTCCTCAGTCGTTCCGGCCTGTCCCTCCAGTTGTTCCAGATGCTCGTTGAACTCGTCCAAACCCTGGTTGACGATGGAGTTTGCCGCCTTACCGGCCTCTTGTGAACCCCATAGGTTCATAAACGCCTCTGAATCCTGGCCGCAATTATCGTACAAAATCCCGAGGACATCGCCCAGCGAATAACCGTCCTCCATCAGCTGGCCAAATGATTCGCCGGTTTCCGCTTGCAGGATTGCCGCCACGTCGCTGCCAGCGTCGCCCAGCTCAGACATCATACTGGACAGATATGTGGTGGATTCCTCAGTAGAAATACCGGCCTTTGTGGTGCTGATATAGGCCGCCTCAAGATTTTCGAGGGAAACATTGTAGCCGGATGCTGTGGCGATTGCGCGGCCCATGGTGGACGCCAAATCTGCAACTGTGGTGACACCTAAATTCTGCGTGGTAATCAGCGAATCGCTGATATGATCAACATCGTCTGCCTCCAACCCGTAGGCGTTCATGGCAGTGGTGAGGACGCTCACAGCGGATTCGGTATCGGTGAAGCCTGCGGTTGCCAGCTTTGCGGACTGCTCGACCACGTCCAGCGCCCCGGCGGTGTCTCCTGTTGCGGAAATGACAGAATAGGCAGTCTCCGCCAGTTCGCTCTGCGAGATGCCTAACTCATCGGACATGGAGGCGATTTGGCTGCTCATGTCCTCAATAGACACAGCAGATGTGTCTGCGATGGTGCCCAGCTTCGCGATTGAGGTTTCCCACTCTGTTCCGCTAGTAATCGCATCGGATACAATTTTGCTGATTCCGGCAGCGGCAAGCGCTTTGGATAATGCGCTTGTGAGAGACGATGCAAGCGTTTTCCCAGCTTTTTGCCCGGATTCCGGCACCTCGTCCCCCAGGATTTCCTCCAGTTGCTTTTTGATACCATCGGCAGACGGAACGATTTGTACATATGCTGTTGCGAGTTCTGTACCCATATGCCGCTCACCTCTTTTCAAATCTTGCTAAAGCCGCGTCCAGCTCTGCCTTCGTGCGAAAGCCGCACGGTTTACTGCTGTCAGGTTCGACGCCTCTCAATGCATCTACAAGCGATTTCGGGCGATTCCTGTGACGGCGTCCGTCCTCGCTCTGGAACCAGATAAGGGTTGCCAATCTGTCCGCTATCGTGGCGAGCAACAGTGTATTTGTATCCACCTTCTCACCGCTTAGCTTGCGCCCAACACGACTATCAGTGCCCAAGCCCAAAGCGAGAGTTGCCGCATAGTGCAGCGGCAACTCTCGGTAGTCGTATATGTGATATGTCTCGGCAAAGTCGCAAATCAGTTCCGGCTCCGCCTCGCATATTATTTGGGCAAGGGCAATCAGTTTTTTACGTCGGCGTTTGCTTTCTGGACGATGTCGAGGATTTCGGCGGCCTCGCTGATCATGGCGGTAGAGGATACAATCCCATCCTCGTCCCTCAGATGCTCCTCGAGGGCGGGTTCCTGCTTGCCGAGAACCAGCTCGACGAAGTCAACGGACGCAATCGTCTGTTCCTCTTCGCTCCCCGCTTTCATTTTCTTGAACAGCGTCAGGAACTGCCACGATGTGAGGATTTTCTCGTTCACCGTGAACTCAAAGCCTGAACTTGTCTTGCCTTTTACCATTTTTAAGCCTCCGCGATGTACTCGTAGTGGGTGTTGCCGTTGGTGTCCTGTGCGCAGGTCAGCGTGATTTCATAACCGATGGCGTCGGAACGGGTGTAGGAAATGTCGCCAATCTCTGTGACTTTGGCGTTGGGCAGGACGATGCGCTTTCTGGTTCCGTTGCGCAGAACCATGTCGAACGCATAAGCCGCATAAGACAGTTCGTCGCTGTTGGCTTTGATGGTGATTCCGGTGGAAAGGTCGCCGGTGACGTTGTCCTCACCATAGACCATTTTGAGGACATTGGCATTTTTGCTCTCGATGAGGGTGAACTGCCAAGTGTCATCTTTAGCGGTCTGGGTGCTCAGAACAGTGGTTCCACCCCAATCCTTGATGTCCTCGGATTCGGGGGAGTTGCTGTTGGTGACGCCGTCCTCAGAGATAAAGCCCAGCGAGACAAACGCCTCATCCAGAGCGGTGGTGGCGTCCGTGGGCAGGGTAGAACCAAGAGGGGCGGTGTAGGCGTAACCGCCGACTTTCGGTGCGCCGGTGGATACATATTCGGTGGTGTTATCTGCCATAAATAATCACTCCTTAATAGTGTACGATGTCAAATACCGCTTGGTAGCGGTACACTTTTGTGGTTGTATCGGTGAAATTGTAGTCTGAATTGAGCCGACACTCGCTCACATCGTCCAGTGCCTCAATGCCCTGCATTGCCGCAATGACCTTCTCATTGAGGCAGGCCGCCTCATAGAGGGTCGGCGCGATAGATTGCACAGCGATGGTCGAGTAATAGATATAGTTTGTCTCATAGCCGCCGGTCTTTTCGAGGGCGACGTACTCGCTTTCGCCCTCCGGGACCTCAAGCGACACAGGAACGTCAAGCGTTTCCTCCAGATAGTCCAGAACGATTTTTTCAATCATTTACTGCGCACCGCCTTTAATAGCGTGTTGTATTTGGCGTTATCCAGCCGCGCTTTGTAGGTATCCGCATAGACCATGGCGTTGACACGGTTCTTGCCCACATGGGTGTCCGTTTCGTAGCCCTCGCCGCATCTGGATTGAATGTCTTTTGCGTGCTCCTCACAAATTGCCATCATTTCAGCAGATTTCAGCAGCTGGTTCCGAACGGATTTGCGGTTCAGCTTAATCTTCAGCTTGCTGGCCATATCGCTCAACCCTCACTTTCGTGTTCCAGCTTAACGGAATCATGGCGTCAATGCCGCCGATCGGCATTCCGATGGTGTGCCACCGTTCGCCAAAAAATGCAACGTCTTTGTCCTCCCAATCGTGCGTGTCGCCTTTTGGGATGCCCAGCGTATAAACCGCTTTTCGCCCTGTCAGGTTCAGGATGTCGAGGATTTCCTCCTCGCTTGACGGGGCGACAAGGACGTTTTCAACCGTTGTCGCTGTTTCCTCGTAAATCGGCTTGTTGAACGGGTCGGAGCCGGTCTGCGTCCGCTCGTAGAGAACAACGGGGATTCCCTTAATCATTCGGACGCCTCCCACGGGCTGGCAAACGTAAGCCGATTGCCGACGCCCAGCAGCCGTTTGTCCAGTTTTGAGAGATATAGCTCGCCGGAGCTGCCTGCCCCGATGGTGAAGCTCTGGGAATACCCTAACGCGGACATACTGCCCTGGGTGGTGCCAATGGGCATCTGGGCGCTGTCGGAATCCCCCAGCACACGAATCACCATGTTGCAGGATACGACCCGTTTGGCATCGTCAGACGCATTGCTGTTGTAGCTGTCAATGATGACTGCCGCGTCCTCCAGCAGTGCCTCGCAGATTTCCAGTTCCTCGTCCGAGAGGGTTCTGCGGCATCTGGTCGCGACTTCGTCCGTACTCGCATAAGCCATGGGTTACACCTTCTTTGTTGGCCGCTTCCTTCCAGCCGGCTTTGTTTCCTCCACCGGCTGGAACAGGATTGGGTCGAGCTTAACGCTCGATGCTACGATTGTGCCAGTCGCTTTGTAGATGTAACGCATCAGGCGCTGACGATTTTGGCGAAGGCAGTCGCGTCCAGGATGCCGATACCGTAGACGATTTCGGCGCGGATCGCCAGCTGGTTCTGGCGCTGGAGGTCGCCCAGCCCGTCAGGGTCGCCGTACTCAATCATGTGAGCGGCGATGGAACGCTGAACGCCCCACCGGAACGCGTCGAACTGGCCGACGATGCCCAGCAGATTGGACGCCACAGCAATCTCATTCTTGGCAGAGACGGTGTCGCTGACGGCGGCGTTCATTCCGAGGAAATTGGTAATGTTCTGGCCGAAGCCGATGTCGGTATAAATCTTGCGGCCAGTGGTGTCCCGCATGGTGGACAGGCCGAAGGACAGGGTCGGGTCCATGGCGATTCCACTGGGGGTGTAACCGGCGGAGATAACGGTTCCTGCGGCGGCCTCGATGGCTTCATCATAGGCGGTTCCGTCCAGGGTGACGCTCTGGGTGGTGTCAATCAGCCCTTCGGCCACCAGAGAGGAAACCTCGCCGGTCAGGGGGTTGATTTTGTGGATGCCAACGAGGTCGAGGGCGCGGCCCAGCGCAATGCCGGCATTGGAGGACAGGTCCTGCAGGACGCCGATCTGCGTGTCCTCGTCGGCCCACTTGACCTCCTGAGAGAACCGCATAGTGACCTGCAGCTTGAGCGGGGTGATGGTCTTGCTGGAATAGGCGGCAGGGGTGGGGGGTTTCTGCACCGCTTCGCCGACCAGTTCGGCCTTGGGCGCAGAGGTCAGGACCCAAACCTGCTGGGTGCCGAATTTCTGCGGACGGGCGCCGGACGGCTGGGCGAGGGTGGAACCCTTCTGCGCCTTTTCAAAGATGCCGGTGGCGATGTCGTTAGGGATGTTGAAGTCAGTGGTGATTAAGGCTGCCATGATAATTAGTCTCCTTTACCAAAAATTTGTCGTGCGAACTCTCGCATTGCCGCATCGCTCTGCGAGGTTGCGCTGCTGTGGTTTGCTTTTGTGCCCGGATAACGTTTCGGCCTGGCGAACTCGATGATTTTCTCCGCGTATGCCTTGCAGGATTCCTCATCATCGCCAACCAGCAGTTCCACCGGAACGCCCGTCTCTTTTGAGACCGCAGAGCGCATCTGATTGATGCTGTTGGTGGTTTTCAGCTGGTTCAGTTCCGCCTGCAGGCTTTCCGTCTGCCCGGCCTTTTCCTTCAGCGCATCATAGTCGGCGTACTTTTTCTTTTCATCCGCCAGCCGGCTCTTGATGATAGCGTCCAGTTCCGCCTGCGTGAATGTGCGTTCGGCCTGCTCCGGGGCCTGATTGGTTTCCGTGTTTTCCATAGTTTCTTACTCCTTCATTTTTACGGTATGAATGACCTGAACCCTCGTTTGAGGCACGAGTTGCCGTTTTTTGTATGAAAAAAGCACCCGGTGGGTGCTTCAATCAACGTGTTTGGATTTTACATTTTGTTGGGGTCAACAAAATGGTTTATGTGTACGTTTTTGGGGCATAAGAAAAGCACGGCGGTTTCCCACTGTGCTTTCTCAGTTTACAAATGTTAGCGTCTGCCCGGTGTAGTCATGATTTCCATCAACCGAAATCCAATAATCATTATGTGTAAACATATACGGTATACGGTCATTGTTAATCATAACATACTTGTTTCGATATTCGGCGGAAGGAATAGCTCGGTCTAATGCTAAAACCGTCTTTCCATTAACAGGAAATGATTCCCGGATTTTATATGATTCTGACATATCATCCATCTCCCTTCATCATTTCTTCCAGTTGAGCCTCATATTCAGCAAGGTTTGCCCTTGTGACTTCTGTTTCTTCTACAGGTATTTTATATCTTTTTGCAGAGTTTAGCAAGTAGTTCTGAGCATCTATTTCACGTCGCAAACGCATTTCTTCATACTCACGATTGTTATATGCTCCTGTTCTGTCCTGCTCCGCATGATACATCTCCTCAAGCACATCTGAAATGGTTGCATCATCTCTTATGATTGCCGTATCCGCGCCTACTATGTAAGAAGCATATGCACCAACAGTTTTCAAATGCTGCTCTGCTTCCTCACCCCGGATAATAATGCCGCCGCGCCGCAGGAAATCCCGTGTCAATTTGTTATATGTTGCCTTGTCAATGATTTCCTGTCCCTGTTCCCCGATTTTGCGGCGCTTCGTTTCAGCTGTCAAGCTTCTTCGCATGGAATTTAACTTTTCCTGCGGCGTACTCCCTTCGGCGTTGTCATACATCTCCTTGTATTTATCCGGGTCATACCCTTCCACCGTACTTTTCCCATCAAACCGCACCGCATACTGGCAGTCACAGTTCGCGTGGATATGTTCCGCGTGGCCGTTCTTCAACGCTTTCTTTGACATATACTGCCAGCCTCTGGACGCCAGCATCAGGCAAAAGGCGCAGGAATCGCCATGCGGGACCCAGGCGAACTGCGCGCCGTCCCGCTGTGCGTTCTTCAGCGTGGTGTCCGCCCCGACCTGCTTCACAAGCCGCCCGACGGTGGATGGAACCAGCTTTTCAGACTGCTTCTTTGCGCCGTTGACCGCTTTCGCTACCTCGCCGTATTCCGGCGTGGCCGCCGCCTCTGCCGGGTTCACGGTGACGCCCTGCGCCGCCGCTGTGGCCTCATACATTTGGCAGGCAAGGGCGCCGATAGCGCTGCCGTAGCGTTCGGAAAGCGCATAAGCATAATCCAGCATGGCACTGCTGTCGGTGAAGCCGTGTTTATTCACCCATTCCTGCATCTTGTCCGCCGCTGTCTGGCTGATTTTCGACATTTGGCTGATGTACTGATTCCACGTCTTCGCCGTTATCCGCATTTCCAAACTCCTCTAACAGGATTTGCTCGCCTTTCGCCCTCTGCTCCTGCGCTTTAATGCGCCGGATGTCCGCCTGGTCGAATCCTATCATCTCCAGGAAAATATCTGTGCTCGCAAACCCCTCTCTTGCTGATGCGATTTTAATTGCCGCGTCCGCTGTTTCCGCTACGGACGGCATGGCAGGATTTTTAAAATGCGCTACAATGCTCTTTTCGTCGTCCGGCAATTCGTCCGGCGTGGTGCCGTATTCGATGGCAAGCGCCATCTGGCTGATTTGGTAGAGCGCATCACCGTTAGACTTATTCAGCTGCTCCGCCATGAGAATCAGCGACTGCGACTGTGCGAGGATTGCCTCGCTGGAGGTGGGGTTTGCGTCGTTGATCACGCCCGTGTCGGTCACGGTCAACCCGGTAGCGGCAGAATACTGGGTCGCCAGCATTCTCAGCATCTGGACGTGCGGCTCGATACTGCCTTGCGGCAGCTGCCCGAACGTGGGCTTTTCGCCCGTTTCAGGATTTACAGTTCCCAGCAGGACGGAGCCAACATACTGCTTGAATTTCTCGTCAACAAGCTGGTCGTACTGCTCATCCGTGACACCCAGCAGATATTTTTGCGGGCTGGTTGCAAATTCGAGGCCAATGGTGGCGTTTGCCACTGTCCTGACATAACCCTGTATCAGCCGCCGGACAGGTTCTTTCAGCCGTGACTGGCCGAACGGTTTATCACTTGTGGCATCCCAAACAAGAGGAACCATCAAAGGGCATCCGAACTGATGCGGGAACCTTGTGGCCTCCCAACGGCCCCCCGTCCGGTCTAACTGCCAAATGTCAGTGTCCGTGTAGAAATTGACGTGTTCCGGCGACCATGTCACGTCGGATTCATCTTTTCGGGCGTCCTCAAAGGCGAACCCACAGCCGATTCTGCCCTTTTGCCCGTCCCACAATGCTGCCGCAGAATGAGGGGAATAAAAGCGGATTTTCGCATTGCCAGGCTCGCCGGATACCGCCGCAAACGCGGAACCGTATTTCAGCTCCTCTTTGCAGGCTTTCGTGTATTCAGCAATCAGGTGATTCCGCTGGATGATGTCGTTCATCTCATCCGCGTCCGCACCGTTCTGGCCAACAAAGCCGTCAAACATAGACCTCGCCGCCAGAACATCAACGGTTTTCGCGCCCCATGCGCACCCAACCTCGAGACGGCCAAAGCCGTTAGGCAGAGCAATCCCGAGGTTTACCTCGGCAAGGGTGATTTTGCCGTTGTAGTACCGCCGTTTTGTCCGGTTGGACGATTTGTGGAAGTCGTATATTTCTTTCAGTTCAGCCAGTTTCCTGTGCTCCTCTGGCGGGAGGCCGTCTACATATCCGAAATTCAGCTCCATGTTATCCTATCCTCATTTTCCTTTTGGGATCGCGTTTCGATGTTCTGCAGCCCCACAGGGCAAGTGCCGCCGCTTCTATCGGGGTAGATTGACTGCCGCCAAACCCCCAGCCGCCGGAAATTGGCCGCTTGATGGAAGTAACGGCACTTTCCTCAAGGTCTGCCTGATATTGATACCATGTGACCGTCTGCTCTGTGACCTCGTTTGCAAGCTGGCTCGCCGCCGCAATCACATCCTTGGCGGACGGACGCACGATGGAATTTTTGAACTTCCATGTGCCTTTGATTTTATCTATCAAAAAATCAACGCCGTTTTTGCCGTCAATCACGACACATGACGCCTCCATATATCGCTGATTCAGCCAATCGGCAAGCCATTGGATTCCCTCGCTGGTTCTCCGGCGGTCAATCAGCGATACTCGTGCCAATCCGTCAACAGGGCAAACGGCACCGCAGAGGGAAACCTCCGAACCGTCAAGCGAGAATTTGACGCCGTAAGCGGTTTTACCCTCTGGCTTCTTTTCCTCTGACGCGCACGCCTCCCATTGGTCTTTTGGGATGGCATAGTCCTCATCATTGCCAACCTCCGACCACCAGCCGAGGCGTTCTCTGGCAAAGGTATCCGCGTCCATCTGCTGCAATTCGCCCTCAATGGTGCTTTCACGGATTCTGCGTCCCAATGCAGGGTTTGTTGCCGCCCATCTGGAACGGTCGGCAATGTTGCCTATTTCCTCAACGGAATACTCTGTCCATGCGGTTGTTTTGTTCTCGCCACTCAGCGTTTTTGCTCTGATTCGGCGGAACACATCGCCTGTGCAATTCTCGTCTGGTGGGGTTCCCAGGCAAATTGTCTGCGGATTTCGCGACGCAGAAATGGCAGGAATAAACGATGCCTGCTGGTCAGAGGTCAGTTCCTGCGCCTCGTCAAAAATCAGCGTATCACCATGCAGGCCGCGCCCTCCGTTCCTCGTTCGGGCCACGAACATCACCCTTGCGCCATTTTTTAAGAGCACCTGCTCTCTGCCGAGCGCATTTTTTTCTCTTTGACGTACTTTTTCAAGCCGGGCGTTTCCAACAGGGCTTTGATTTCCGTGAAGGTCTCTGTGGCAGTCTTTTGCAGATGGGCGGTATAAATGACCCATTCGTTATAAAGAATCATTCCTGCGACGATTCTGCCCGCTGTGATACAGGTTTTCCCGTTCTGGCGGGGAACAGACAAGCCACAGGTCTTTGCCGCCCAACTGTCTGCATCTGCCCGGCACATCCAGTCCCGCAGCAGGTTCCTCTGCCACGGGTCAACAGTCAGACCGCCGACCGCAAGAATCGTTGCAGCGTCATCGCCGTCAGTGTACTCATATTGGGGGCATATCCTAACGGACGGCGTCTGACTTCCCATCAGCGTGTCTGGCTGACAACAACTCGCCGATTTTGTCATCGTTCTTGCTTGCCCCCTCTATTTCCTCAATCTCTCTGATTGTTTCTCTGTACTGCCTCGCAAGCTGCGGGAGCTGCTTTGCACCGTCTGGGTTGCTGGTTGTCTCGTCAATTTTGGCGGCTAAAACAGCGGCGAGGTTCTTTAGCTGTTCCAGCCTGTTCCCCCGCGCTGTTACCGTTGTCATTTTCTTCCTCGGCAAAATTTCAACCTCCAAATGATTAGCTTAAAAAATCTCTGTGTGTAATTTGGCGCTGGACGGCTGGGGTCGCTCCAGGGCGCGGCGGGGGTGGTACCCCTCCCTTTTCCAGTCCATTTCATTCACCAGTCACCGTCTGAAAGATTCACAGCTTTTTTTGGCACTGTGACTGTCCTGCTGATTTCCACATTTGTCCGATTGGATTTCCAAGCATTGCAGCAGTAATGTGCAGCTTGCACGTTGTTCCAGTCCTGCGCCGCCGCTTGCTTCGATGGATAGCCGAACTCCTTCCATCTCGAGATTGGTTTTATCTCATCTACCACAAACGACAATGGATGCGCTGAATCACTAGGCTCATCGTAATGGATTGGCCCGAACTTGCCGTGACATATCCCGCACTCGCCACCTATGGCCTTTAATCTGGCGCGGTATTTCCGCCGCAGGTTCCCGTTCTGATAGCGGGGGTTTGTACTCACGGTAATCACCTCTGGGGGTATGACAAAGCCGCCCCGATTGGAGCGGCCCTGCCGAAAGAAAGGAGAATAGAGCGCCGGTGGGCGGCTCATGCGCCGCCATATGCGGAGAAAGAAGCATAGACCCCCGCAGCGGACACCGGCATATGTTAGCTGTTAGCTATCAGCTATCAGCCACTACTCGGCAACCAGAATTGCACTGGGGCGGCGCCAGACAACGCGCCGTGCCCCTTTTACACCGAAGGGCATATGACAAGGAGGCCCCGTGACCAGCAAGGCCACAGGAACGATGGACGCCGGACACTTTTGCATCCGGTTTTCCACAATGGTATTGTAACACAGGCGGGCGGGACAAACGGGACAACTTTCACCCGTCTGTTTTTTTGAGGTACCGGTAACAAGTCTTTTTGACGCTGTCCGCCGTATTCCCTCCGCCGACGCTGGTGGCCACTTGCTGCCACGACAGCCCGTTCACAAACCGCAGCCTGAAAATCATCCGGGTCAGGCTGTCATCAATGTCCGCGATGTACCGCTCCAGCCGGTTCCGCTCGTGAATGCACTGGAGGTGTTTGGCGTCAATGATGGCTTGCAAGTCCACGATCTCCGCCGCAAGGCGCTCCACGCTGCTGGAGTTGTCCCCGCCCCCCGGCAGTCCGGTGAGGCTGGGGGAACGGGGAGACGCTTTGCTCCGCAGTTCTGCCAGCCGCTGCTTGTCCAGCTCGATTTCCCGATTCAGCCAGTAGAGCTGGGATAACTCCTGAATGGTCATGCGTCCTCACCCTGGGAGAAGATGCTTTCCTGGTTCGCCTCCTCAGCCGCCCGCGCCCGGCGGGGGTTGGTCAGTTCCGCCTCCATGGCAAAGGTGAACTCCTCCAGTTCGTTCTTCAGTTCTCCCGTGCTGGGGTATTCCTCCAGGTCGATGGGCAGAATGATGCCCACCAGTTCAAACCCCTCCTTCGCGCAGAGATAGGGCAGTCCGGTGGTTTTCGCCTCCCGCACCGTGTAGGACAGGTATTCCGCGTCCCGCACCGGCTCCAGGTAGGCGTCCCGGACAAACAGGTGCCGCACGCTGTCCCCGGCCCGGTATTGGAAGCACCGCAGCACAGTGCCATGCCATCCCACGGTGACGGTCATCATTTCCGCCTCCAGTTCCTCCGCCGTCTGGTTGGCCGTGTCCAGCACAGCGGGCAGTTCCCCTGTCTCGGTGTAGAAGTTCTTCTCCGCCCTGTCACTGACATCGTACAGGGTGAAAAACTCCCCCGCGTTCTCCAGCGGCGGCGTCCCCGCCATGCACCACAGGCAGCCCCCGTCGCCCATCCATTGCACCAGGGGCCAGCCCCCTGTCAGGATGTAAAGCCGCTTGCTTTTCTTCACGATGGTGATTACTTTGCTGTATTTCATGTTTTTTGCCCCTCCTCCGCCAAATTTGACAGGAAATACACGGTGCTGCCCGTGTATTTGACCTGAAACGGCCCCAGCTCCGTCTGGTTCATGTACTTGTGGCCGCAGATGGCTTTCATGTCCCGCCAGACATCCCACGGGACGAAGTAGGCGTTTCCGCCCAGGCCCACCGCCACGCCGCAGACCGCCCCCAGCTTCCAGTGCCGCTCCGGCTCCTCCGCCTGGGTCTCCGTCAGGGCGCTTTGCTCGATGCGGTCTTTCCCGGTGCATTTCGCGTCAAACAGGATGGAAACCCCCTGTCCCCACAGGCGCACCGTCCCCTGAAAGTCCACCTGCGCCTTTCCGATGAACCGCCCTTCAAACAGGCCGTTGCCCTTCTTTTTCAGCACCCGGAACCCCTCCGGCGTTTTGTCGATTTCCGCCAGGCCCTTTTCCCGGTAGAACTTGCACCCCCGCTGAATGGCCTGCTCAAAATAGTGCCCCTGGGCGTTGTTTTTCGCCGCCCGGTAAGACCGCTTCGCGGCCTCCTCCCGCTGGTGCTGCAAGTCCGGCTCCCGGTCTGCCGCCTGCTCTGTCAGCAGCTCGCCCGTTGCCGTCTCTCCGCTCGTGTGCAGCAGGATGCGCAGTTCCCGGTCTCCCTGCCGCACGGCGACGATGCAGCTCTCTCCCTCTGGGTCTTTCCAGAGAATTTTCCCTTTCTGCCTGGTTCCGCCCGGCTTCATGGCAAAGGTGATGTTGTCTCCCTCTCGCAATCGTTTTTCTTCCTTCCTGCCCTATGGCTTGATT
>JAJQFX010000134.1 GCA_021200895.1 Clostridiales bacterium
TGATGGAACGGAACAGGCGAATGCTCCCACCGTACAGGTCGGCGTCGGTGATGATGTGGTCGCCCGGACGGAACAGCTCCATCAGCGCGGTCATGGCCGCCATGCCGCTGGAGAAGGCCAGTGCGTCCACGCCACCCTCCAGAGAGGCCACCACCTGCTCCAGCTGTTGCCGGGTGGGGTTTTGCATCCGGCTGTAATCATAGCCGGTGCTCTGTCCCACCGCTGGGTGCGCGAAGGTTGCAGTTTGATAAATGGGAAAGCTGATGGAACCGGTTTGTTCCCCCTCAAATTTCGCGCCGTCCCCGTAAATACATTTTGTCTCAATGCCCCGCTCCATTTTGATATCCCCCCGCTATATCCACATCTCCACATCTGCGGTCAAGGTGAATGACGCCCGCTGATGTGGTACTGTCTTGCACACCTTTATTTTTTCAATCAACATAGTAGTGTAATGGGTATATTTTAACGCAAATGGTGATGTATGTCAACCGTTGAACGCTGATGAAATAACCCTATGCCAGCTGTATGTTTTCTTATAGCCTCCATTCCTGAGCGCGTGACCGGAACCGCTAACTTCCTATGGAAAGTAGGAGAACGGCAGCGGTATCATTCGCTGCCGTTCCATGTGGTTCAGGAAACTAAATGTCAGAAATTTCCCTTATGCGAGAAGCACAAATGCTTCTCGCAGACTTACAAACTGGCGCCCAGTTCGGAGGTATAATAGCGCTCTGACCAGAAGCATGCTACCTGATGGCCGTATCCCGCCATCTTCAATGCGGGAGCCTCTCGCCTGCAAGCCTCAGTCGCATATTTACACCGCCCGGCAAATTTGCAGCCCTGGGGAGGATTCACCGGACTGGGGACACCTCCTTCTAAGATGATGCGTTTGCGTTGATTTTCCACATCAGGGTCTGGCTTTGGGATAGCAGAGATTAGAGCCTGTGTATAAGGGTGCATAGGGTGCAGGTATAACTCCTCTGCATCCGCTACCTCGACCAGGGAGCCAAGGTACATGACCCCTACACGGTTAGAAATGTACCGGACTGCTGCCAAATCATGCGCAATGAACAGGTAGGTCAGGCCCAATTCTGCCTGCAACTTTTTCAGCAGATTGATAATTTGCGCTTGAATGGATACATCCAGCGCAGAAATTGGCTCATCGCATACCAGGAATTCCGGGTTGACGGCTAACGCTCTGGCAATACCGGTTCGCTGCCGCTGGCCGCCAGAGAATTCGTAGGGTAACCGTTGTGCATGTTCCCGATTCAAACCCACCATGTCCAGCAGCTCATACATCCGCTCGTCCATCTCTTTGGCTGTACCGATGTGGTGGATTTTCATTCCCTCCTTGATGCTGTCGCCGATGGTCATCCGTGGATTCAGCGATGCATAGGACTCCTGAAAAATCATCTGCACTTGATGGGTGTAATCCTTTGCTTCCCTGCGGCTCAGGTGTTGGATAGAGGCGCCTTTGTAGAGAATATCGCCGTCAGATGGTGTATATAGCCGCACCAGCAGCCGCCCAAGGGTGCTTTTCCCACAGCCTGATTCTCCTACCAGGCCGAAGGTTTCGCCTTTTTTGATTTGGAAGGAAACGTCGTCTACTGCTTTCAGTTCGCCGCCTTCCACCTGGAACGATTTGCTCAGATGTTCCAGGGTGAATAGAACTTCCTCTGCCATGATTTCATTACACTCCCTTTCGCCTTGGCCGGACGGGGCAGTCTGGATCCAGCAGCCAGCAGCGGCAGCAATGTCCTTCGCTGATCTCAGTCTCCTGGGGCATATGGTCTTTGCATACTTGCATGGCATATTCGCAGCGATCCGCAAAAGGGCAGCCTACCGGAGGCTTCACCAAATCCGGCGGGGTTCCCTCAATGGATTTAAGAGGTTTGCTCTTATCCCGCACTGCTTTGTCGGTTGCATCCAGTAATCCCCAGGCATAAGGGTGCCGGGGCCGATAGAAGATGTCGCCTACAGTTCCGGTCTCTACTATCACGCCGCCATACATCACGGCCACGGTTTTGGCAATGTTTGCCACAACGCCCAGGTCATGCGTGATGATGATAATGGACGTGTGCTTTTCCCGCTGCATCTCCTTCATTAAGTCAAGGATCTGGGCCTGCACAGTTACATCCAGTGCCGTAGTCGGCTCATCTGCAATCAGAACCTGAGGGGAACAGGCCATGGCGATGGCTGCGACCGCCCGCTGCCGCTGTCCACCGGAAAACTCGTGGGGAAACTGGTCGACTCGCTGTTCCGGATTGGGGAGCTTCACCATACGGAGCAGTTCTATGGCTCGCTCCTTTGCTTCCCGTCGGGTCAGCTTGTGACCGTCCTTGCCTTTTTCGTGGCGCAGAAGTACCTCAGTGATTTGATTGCCCACTGTCATAGTGGGGTTTAATGCCGTCATGGGATCCTGAAAAATCATGCCGATCTCGTTGCCTCGAACCTCCCGCATCTCTTGCTCAGAAAGCTGCATCAGATCTCTCCCGTTCAGCAACACACTGCCGCTCTTGTATTCGGTATATTCCGTATCGTGGAGCCGCAGGATACTCTGAGCTGTGACCGACTTTCCACAACCTGATTCTCCCACGATAGCCAGTGTTCCTTCATCGGGAAGGGTCAGCGATACACCCCGTACTGCCTGTACTTCTCCGGCGTAGGAGTGAAAAGATACCCGCAAATCATTTACTTCAAGCATGAGCTCACCTTCTCATTTTGGGGTCAAGGGCGTCCCGGAGTCCGTCGCCGAACAGGTTGAATGCCAGCATAGTCAGAGCAAACACCACAGCGGGGGCAAAAAACAGCCAAAGAGATCCGGGAAATTGGCTGGAACCGAGGGAAAGCAGGTTTCCCCAGCTGGCCTCCGGGATAGAAATACCCAGACCCAGATAACTGAGGTACGCTTCTGCTCCGATGGCGCTGGGAATACTCATGGTGTAATTTACCAGAATTGGCCCCACCGTGTTTGGAATCAGATGGTCGCGCAGCACATCCCACTTACTGGCTCCAAGCACCTGGGATGCCATGACATATTCATTTTCTCTCAGTGACAGGATCTGTCCCCGGACAAGGCGGGCCAGCCCAGTCCAGCCGGTGATACACAGGGCAATCAACAGTGTCCCCACGCTGCCATCCAACACTGTCAGCAGCAGGATCATGATAATCATTTGGGGGATGGATACGATAACATCCACGATCCGCATCATAATCATATCTACCTTGCCGCCCAGGTAGCCTGCAATGCCACCGTAGATGGTACCGACGACCACATTGATGGTTTCCGCTACGAAGCCGATGATGAGAGATGTGCGGGTGCCACGCACCAGCCGGGTTAACACGTCTCTGCCCAGGTTGTCTGTCCCCAGCCAATGCTCCAGGCTGGGCGCCTCCAGTGTGTGCAGCAGGTCCTCCTGCTGATAGTTGGGCAGGAGAATCGGCCCAAAGATGGCCACCAGCACAATCAAAATAATGAACGCCAGGGAAATCATAGCAGTTTTGTTCTGCCGCAGCGTGCGTATTGCCCCCTGCCAATAGCTCAGGGAAATACGGTTGATTTTCTGGCTGGCCTTCAAGTCCTTAGGAATGGGGGTGAAATCTTTTTCAAATACTTCTTCTGTCATCATATCTATTTCCTCGCTCCGGACAGGCGTATCCGTGGGTCGATTACGCAATAAAGAATATCCACAATCAGCGTAGTGGCCACAACAAAAATGGCGTAGAACACCGTCAGCCCCATTGTCAGAGTGTAATCTCTGGCCGTCACGCTGTTGACATAATACTTGCCCAATCCTGGGATGGCAAACAGGCTCTCAATGACAAAGGAGCCAGTGCAGATGCTCCCCACCATCCGCCCTACCACGGTAACTACGGGCATAAGGGCGTTGCGCACCTCGTGCTTCCAGATAATGGCCTGATTGGAGATGCCTTTGCTTTTGGCTGTTTTGATGTAATCCTGGCTGATCACATCCAACATGGACGAGCGCATCAGCCGGGTAATGGTGGCGATGGAGCCCAGCCCCAGAGCAAAGGAGGGGAGAATGGTGTACCGGAAGCTCTCCCACCGGGAGATGGGAAAAAGCTGAAATGTGGTGTTGAACGCCTCTTTAAACCAGCCGGACAGCAGCAGACCAAATACATATTGCAGCAGCGTGCCCAGTACAAAGCTGGGAATAGAAATGCCTATGATGGCCACTATAGAGGAGAACCGATCCAGGCCCTTGTTGTGGTGCAGGGCCGCGCCCACCCCCAGCAGAATACCGGCAATTACCGCAAAACACAGCGCCCGCAGGCCCAGATCCATAGAAACCGGGAACGCCTGGAGGATGATGTCCGTCACGCTGCGATTGGTATAGGTGATGGAGGTGCCAAAATTACCATGGAGAATGTTCCCCAGATAGGTCAGGTACTGCTTCCATAAAGGCTGATCCAGCCCGTAGTTGGCCTGCATGGCGGCCAGCGCTTCTTCGGTAATGTTGGCATTGCCTGTGTTAAACGGCGTCCCCGGAATGGCGTGCATCAGGAAGAATGTCAGCGTAATCACAACAAAAATCGTTGCCACTGAGATCAAAATGCGTTGGATAATATAACGTCTCATAAGGAATCCTTCCTCTTTTCAGATGGGAGGCGCAGGCGGGGCGCCTGTGCCTCCCATCCGGCCAATCAGTCTGTAATCTCCGCGAAATAGGTGTCCAGGTAGGGTACCACCGACCGACGAATCACGCCGGTGACACGGTCAGATACGGCATAATATTGAGCCGTATAATACAGAGGTGTAATGGCCTGATCCTCCAGAAGGATGGCTTCTGCCTCGCCCAGCGCCTGGATACGCTCCGTCTGATCCTGAGTATAGACAGCAGCCTCATACGCCTCGTTGAACTCCTCGCTGTAATACAGGGCATCGTTGGAGTCCTCTGTCTGCTCATAACCGCTGAGGAAGTTGGTGGCATCGTCCCAGTCAGCGCCCCAACTGGTCAGGAACACATCATAGTCGTAGCTGCTGCGCTTGGTAGAGAAGGAACTGGAGTCTACCGTCTCCACTTCCACATGGATACCCAACTCGTTTTGGAGCAGCTGTTGCAGCGCACTGGCCACCGAGGTAAACTCATCCGTGTTTTTCGTCAGAATGGTGAAGGTAATATCGTCAGCGGCAATGCCCAGCTCATCCAGCCCCTGCTGGAGCAGCTCCTGCGCCTGGTCAGAATCGTAAGTGTAGGTCAGCGTGCTGCCCACAATCTCCCGGAAGGTCAAACCGTCCGCACCGGACAGTCCCGGAGGCACCAAACCGTCCGCCACGCTGGAGCCGTTTTTCACCACGCCTGCCACCAGGCTTTCCCGGTCAATGGCGCTGGAGATGGCCTGACGGATATACTTGTTGCTCAGGTACTCGTTTGTCATATTGTAGTAGAGGTAAGCCGTTCTGCCGTTGTTATAGGTCTGCACCTCATAACCTGCGTTTTCAATCGTAGACAGCCGCTCAGCGGAGAAATCCACGATGTCCAGTTCACCGTTCAGGAACATACTCACCTGGGTGCTCTCGTCTGGGATGATGTAGACATTTACCTGATCGACGGAGATGTTGTCCGCATTCCAATAATAGGAGTTTTTCTTCAATACGACAATGTTGTCCGTCTCCCAGGAGTCCACATAGTAGGGGCCGTTGCTGAGCGAGGTCTCCGCGCTGGTACCATAGTTGTCATCGCCGCCGATGGACTCTACAAAGGAGCGGTTGACACCAAAGTGCTGGCAGTGGGTGACGAGCTTGTCAAAATAAGGGACGGGATACTCCAGATCAAAGACCACCGTATATTCGTCCTGTGCCGTGACGCCCAGCTCAGAGGCGTCAACCTGACCGGTATAAACCGCCTTGGCGTTTTTGATCTCATAGTCAAAATCCGGGTAGGCCACATCGGTGGAGCCGTCCAGCAGGCGGGTGATGCCATAGACCCAGTCATCGGCAGTGACGCGGTCGCCATTGTTCCAGTAGCTCTCCCGCAGGTGGAATGTCCACTGGGTGTAGTCGTCGTTGTGGGTGATCTCATCAGCCAGACCGTCTACCAACTCCTGGTTATCCCCATATCGGGTCAGGCTCTCCTGGGTCAGACCGAAGATGTACATATAGTCGCCGCTGAGGGAAACAGCGGGGTCAAAGCTGGACGGGTCAGCGCTGATGGCCACATTCAGAACCGTGTACGATTCATCTGACGTGTTCTCAGTGTCCTCGGTGCCCTCAGCGTCTTCAGCGCCCTCAGAGGATGCATCGGATGCGGTAGAGGCCTCGCCATCTGTAGCGCTGCTGTCAGCGGTGTCCGTTTCGGCTGTGCCGCAGGCTGTCAGCGCAGTGGCGAACAGCAAACCGGCCAAAAGCAGGCTGACAAATTTTTGAAGATTCTTTTTCATGGTTTTACTTCCTTTCTGTTGTCACAGGATTCCCTTCAGGGGATTGATCGAAGCGTCTACAGAGAGCGTCCCGTTGCGGGGATTCCGATCCTCCCAACTGGGGCTGTTCCAAATGGTGGTGGAGATTGGCCCGGCGTAGTCCTCATAGGTCTCCCCCTCAGGGTGACGGAGGAACGGCTCCTCCGGCGTCCTGCTGAGCGCCTTGCGGGCGCCGTCATCTGCCCACAGCTTCTGGAAGTCCACCTTGGACAGGATGCGCTCCGGGTAGCCGCGGAACAGATTATCGTCCTTTCCGGGGTGCCCTGCCGCCGCAAGCACCGCCGGGTCGCTGCCATGGTGGAATGCGGGAATGGCATTCAGCTCCTTCAGATAGCCCCAAATATTGGGATAATCCTGAATACGATGCTTGGTGGGGCCGATGTTACGGTAATAGCTGACATCCCAACGCACCAGCGTCACATAAGCCCGTACGTCACTGTCTGTGATATAGTCGCCGAACAGGAAACGGTTGGTGGAAAGCCGTGTTTCCAGCTTGTCCAGAGAGTCATAGAAGTCCTCAAACGCCTCGTTATAGGCTTCCGGAGACTGGCAGAACGCCATACGGTAGTGACTGTTGTTGACATGAGGAAACAGCCAGTCGTTGAGCTCGTCGATCTCCTTGCGGAACTGCTTGGGATAGAGGTCAGGGGCGTCCTTAGGCTGGAACGGCCGGAACTGAACCTCCAGATAGTTGGTCAGGCGGTGGTAGTCGTTGTTCACGGTCTTTTTCTCAATGATGTCCACAAATGCGGGAGTGGTGGCCCGCCCCTGGAAGTCCGGGTTCCCCCGTTTATAGAACTCGCTGAGGAAATAAGCGCCCGTCAATGGGTCACGGTGCCCGGGCTGATCTCCAAAGCCGTGACCGTAACGGTTGGTCTGCCCGGAATGGGTGGTTTTCTGGTCTGCAATCACATCCTGAAGCCCAAGCAAATCTCGGACGATAATGGGGCGATTAGACCAGTTGCAGCCGGTCGCCCAATAGATGGCGTAACGGTTTGCTTCTGCTTTCCAGTCTCCCTCTTTGTCTCCGAAGGGATGAATGAAGGCGTTAGGCTGCCGGATAAATGCACCGGTTTCATCGATCTCGCTCACCGTCTCCCGCGGCCGGGGATCAACGCCGACCTCCTGGGCATGGGCCTCTGCTTCCTCATCGGTATAGCTGCGCAGCAATTCCTCTGCGGTTAAATTTTGTTCACTCATGGTATTTTACTCCTTTTTTGTTTATGGATCGGGCTGTCAAGCCCGTTTTTGCCGGTAATCGTCAGGTCATGCACATTCGCGCAATCCCGCCGGAGGATAAAAACGGCTTCATGGAAATCACTCCTGTTGATAAATCAATCACGACAAAACGCAGGAAACCGGAATCCGGTCTCCTGCGTTTCATCAAGTATGGCAGACTGCCTAAGGCAAAAGGATAGTCATGCGTTCCCGATTTTTGGCGCAAGAGACGGAATGGATACACATACAGGTATCCATGCACATGAGCATATCCATACACAGCGCGGTCTTTTGGGTCAGCATGACTTTTCCTCCTTTTCATATATGATTTATATGTTATCTGCGTTATGCCTATTATAGCGCTTCATAGAGGAAAGTCAACAGAATCATTTTAGAACTGATAAAAAAATTCACATCCAGGGGAGCGACAAAGCACCCGCGAGCGGTTTTCCGCTTGCGGGTGCCTGTTCAACAAGGGGGGCATATTATACCAGGGTATCCCGGTAGAGCCGAAGCACATTCTTGGAAAAAATCTTGTCTGCCTGTTCAGAGGTAAATCCACCTTTTAGAAGCCCATTATAGAGCTTTTCCATGCCCTGAGCGCCTTGCAGCTCAGCATGGGTGGGGATTCCGTCAAAATCGCTGCCCAGGCCCAGCACCTCAATACCGCCTACCCTGGTTATGTGTTTAGCATGGCGTACAATGTCCTCAATGGTTCCCGGATTAGGCGTTCCGGATGGCTTTTGGGTCAAAAATGAGGCACAGAAATTCAGGCCCATAACGCCGCCTCGATCCGCCAATGCCCGTATCATCTCATCGGTCAGGTTCCGGGCATGAGGGCAGACAGCGCGGGCGTTGGAGTGGCTGGCGACAAAAGGCTTCTTTGCTGCCTTCAGGACATCGTAAAATCCTGCGTCAGATAAGTGCGATACATCAGGAATGATACCCAACGTCTCCATTTCTTCCACAAAAGCCAGGCCCGTAGGGGTCAGTCCATGCTCTGTGTCCGGTGTGTTTTGCTCCTCTGCTCCTCTGCGGGGGCCTGCTCGCCGACTGTTGAGATTGGGATAACCCAGTTCATTGGGGAAATTCCAGGTCAGAGTAAGCATCCGCACACCCTTTTCGTATAGCGTATGTAATCTGCCTGATTTTCCTTCGCAGACGCCGCCCTCCTCCACGGTCAAAAGAGCGGAGAGCTTTCCCGCACGTTGGTTTTTTTCAATATCCTCATACCGGAACACCGGTGCGATGATATCCTGATTGGCATCCAATTCCTGCTGGTACAGGTCACACAGTTCCAGTACCCGTTCCCAGGGATGCTCCGCCTCACCCAGATGGACAAACAGAGCAAAATTTTGCAGGAGATACCCCTGCTCTCTCAGCCGCAACAGGTCGATATGCCCATTGTTTACTCGAAGGGACTGCGGCTCCGTCCCATCCTCCGGCCGCCAGGGCGGCCTTCTGTTCCTGCATCCCCACAGCCTTGAAATGGTGTCACAATGCATATCTACTACGTCAGGTTTTCCGTACATTTGCGCTCCTCCTTTGTCAATTTGGGTCGAGTTTTGAAGCAATCTATGCTTAACCGTATCATTTGTCTTTCGTCCTGTCAAGTCAAATCCACCTCAGATTCTACTATTTTCCTATTTACCCAGTATGTTTGTGTTTTTTCTGCGTTTTTCTGTGTGTTTTACCCATTGACGAAATGAGGGTTTCCATTTAACATTATATTCATATATGATAAATATGAAATTAAGGCAGGCGGTTTCTATGAACCTCTTGCTTGCGCATCCCGAGGCGGATGCCTTGCGTTCACTCTCTGCCTTTGCAGACGCATCTCATCGTTACGCTGTAGACACAGCGGCAAATGGGATAGAGGCGCTGTTGTCTCTGCTGCGAAAGCCCTATGACCTGGTGATATTGGATACAGAGCTGCCCATTTTGTCCGGACTGGAACTGCTGCGGCAATGGCGGCAGGTGGACCGGCAGACCCGTTTCGTACTCACCGGTTCCCACCCCACCTTCGACCAGGCTCGGCAGGGAATCTCCCTGGGCGCGTTGGACTTTTGCCCGCTGCCGGACGAAGCTGAGTTTCTGGCCGCGCTAATGGATAAGCCAACCCAAGGAGAAGATGCCCTTGCCCCTCTCTATGCCGGGCTGCTCTCTGAGGAACCGACATTGCTCCGGTTGTTCCGTTCGGTGTCAGATGAACTTTGCCAGCGTGAAGCGGAGCCGGAGGTATATCGGACTATCGTCTGCCGCCTCTACTCCGCCATTGTGGAGGGAACATTTGCAGCGTTTCCCTGGCTCCACAATTTTGTCTCCCAGGCCGAATTGAGCAGCCTTCCCGCCAACCAGGGGCCGGAGTTCTGCTTAAAACGGCTGATGGATTTACGGCATTTTTTGCTGACACTGCATCCGGACACACAGCACCCCACGCTTCATCAGGTATTCGACTATATTCTTCTCCATGTAGATCAGGCAAAGCAGACGGATGTAGCAGCCAGGTTCTTCCTCAGCACCTCAGCGCTGAGCCTTCTGTTTTCCGAGCAGGCAGGATTGTCGTACAACCAATACCTCTCTAATCTTCGCCTGACCCGTGGCGCCTACTTACTCACATCATCGCCGCTCCTGCCTCAGCAGATTGCGGAAACGGTAGGCTATCAGGATTACAGCTATTTCTCCCGGCGATTCCGGCAACGATACGGGGTCAGCCCGGGGGCGTTTAGGGATCGGCATCCGATGTGGCCGATCCTGGAAAAAATCAAACAACAATATAAGGAGTGACTGCAATGTTTCAGGCAATTCGTGTAACAGAGTATTGGCAAAGAGCATGCGTGTACTATATCCGGCTAGACGAGTTCGTACATGAGTTTCCCGGTGGTGTAGCCCACGAACTGGACTCCGGGGATACACCAGAAACACCGTATATTCTGGTGATGGACGAGCGGGGTAAACCGGTGGGAACCTGTCGTCTCCACTATCTTGGCGATGGCGTTGCCAAGATAGAGCGGGTCAGTGTGCTGAAGGAGTTCCGCCGCACTGGGGCTGGACGAGTTGTGATCACTGCCGCCGAGGAGTGGTTGCGTGAGAACGGTATCCGTCGTATCCATATCAACAGCAGAGATACTGCGATTGGCTTCTATGAGCGGCTGGGTTACGTTACTGACTGGTCTTCTCACAAGGGCAGCAAAGGCGGCCCCATGGGATTCGGTGTTGTGGATACCTATAAAAATTTGACAGACGAGTGAGGAGTGGCCTTATGCCGATCAACACGGAACGAATCATTCGCCGATTTATGCAGCTGGTGGCAATCGATGCTCCCTCCTATAACGAGCGAGCCATGGCCGACGAGTTGACCCAACAGCTCCTGATGCTGGGAGTCTCTGTCCAAGAGGATGATGCCGGTACTGTATTGGGCGGCTCTGCCGGAAACCTGACAGCCCGTATTCCCGGTTCAGTAGATGCGCGCCCCTTGCTTTTCTCCTCCCACATGGACACTGTGGCGCCCGCCTTGGGCAAGCAGGCCATCCTCCACGAGGATGGCCGCATCACAAGTGCTGGCAACACCGTTCTTGGGGCAGACGATGCCGCCGGGCTGACTGCCATCCTGGAGGCGCTGACGGTTCTTCAAGAGGATAAAATTCCTCACAGGCCGTTAGAATTGCTTTTTCCCGTTGCAGAGGAGCCTTACTGTCAAGGCAGCAGGCTTCTGGATTACGCCCAGTTTCAATCGAAAGAGGCCTATGTACTGGATTTGGATGGGCCGGTGGGTCATGCAGCCCTCCAGGCTCCGACTATCCTGTATTTTCGCGCCACTTTTCACGGCAGAGCCGCCCATGCAGGCATGGCTCCGGAGGCTGGCATTCACGCTATCTGTGCCGCCGCAGATGCAGTGGAAAAACTGCCGATGGGAGCCGTGGATGACGATACCACCCTTAACGTGGGGCGTATCCAAGGAGGGTTGGCAACCAATATCGTTCCGGATACCTGCACCGCAGAAGGAGAAATCAGAGGCTTTCGACACACTCTGGTTTTGCATTGGATGGAGCTGGTGCAACGGCAATTTTCCCAAAGCAGTCAACGCTACGGGGCTACGTTGGAGATGCAAACCGAAAATCGTATCACAGCTTATGAAGTAGTCGAAACCAGTCCTGTCGTGGAGCGGTTTCAGCGAGCCTGTAGGATTACGGGATTGTCTTCCTCTTTTGGAAAAACATTTGGTGGCAGTGATAATAACAACCTGGCTCAGTATGGCATTCAGGGAATCGTATTATCCAGTGCGATGCATAATCCTCATACGACAGAGGAATATACCACAGCAGCGGAATTGACCGCGTTAAGCCAGATGACTCTGGCGCTAATGATGGATTTGAACTAAGCTGTATTCAAATTGAAAAAGGCCAGCATCCTGATGTGAGGATGCTGGCCTTTTTTCATAGATAATACATATAGCCGCCTTGAAGATTTTCGATTGCCTGGTCTGTGATTTGCCTCAGTGTGACACTGGAAAGTTTATCCTTAACACATTGATCAAGCGGGTTGTAGACCAACGATTGTGCCGCCCACTCGATGTATGCGCTGGTTTCTCCCAAGGTAGTAGGCGTAGAGGCAAACAGACTAGTCTCCGTTGCTGTAAGGATTTCATAGGCAGAGATTTCCTCTGGCCTGCGGCTCAGGGTGTACCCACCCTGTGGGCCTTTAGATGCCTGAACCAAGCCTGCCACGCGCAATTGAGTAAATACCTGTTCTAAGTAAATTTTAGACAGTTCCAGTGTTTCCGACATCTCCAGCACAGTCATCCTTGACTGATCCGGATATCGCGTAGCAAGGCAGACCATAGCGGCCAACCCATATCTAGCTTTTGCAGAAATTTTCACTTTCGCACCCTCTATCTGTCAGCGACATTCTTCATTCGATGCTGAACGAAGCATGAAACATCAGCTTTTATTAAATTGAGGATAACATAGACCTTGAGGTTTGTCAACATTCTGGGAGTGTAAATCGGCGCTAGGGGCTTTGCCGTCTTCAATAAATTCATTGCTGTACTTACTGGCTCATTTGTTGCACATTCATATAAATTGCCCAATCTTCTCTGCATATTTGGAAAACACCATTGACAAAACGCATCTGAGGACAAAGTGAAGGGAGCGATCCCGGAAACGGTCTGTGTGCAACTTATGCACAGGTATGAGGACGAGCGCCTGGAAAAACTGGAGCAGAAAGCAGACCTCACCACCAAAATTGAGGCGATGAAACAGGCCGAGATCGGCGCTGACGAATGGATCAGCATGATTCAAGACTATTCCCATCTGGAGACGCTTGGCCGGCCTACTCTGCTGCAATTCGTCAGCCGGATCGAGGTTTGAACGGGTTCCTTCGGATAACTCCAGCCCATTTTTGCATTCAAAGCCGTACTGCAAAAAAAGAGGACAGGCACACGCTTGATTCCTCGAGTGATTTGTTGAGAGTTGCATACATCAGCGATATATCAGTTACATTCCGTTATAAAACTGCAAATAGTAGTTTCATTCAAATGCCTTTTAAATTATATGCGATACAATATAATAAAAGACGGTGGGACAGTTGAATGAACATGATTTTTCTGTCAGGCTTATAAAACTTCGTGAGCAGAAAGGTGTTTCTGCCCGTGAGATGAGCCTGTTTCTGGGTCAAAATCCCGGCTACATCAGTAATATTGAGAATGAAAAAGCAATGCCCTCTATGAAGGTTTTCTTCTTCATCTGCGACTATTTTGGCATCTCGCCCCACGAGTTCTTTGATGTTGAAACAGAAAACCCTGCCCAGATGCGAGAGATTGTACCCGAGTTGACCAAATTGAACCAGGCACAGCATGAAATCATTTCCGCCGTTATCAAGGAAATAATGCGATAGTACGTATCGTTGTCATGCAGTTTTGAGGAGAAAGAGCAATGGAGAAACAGGAAGAAACTGAAGTTCTGCAAGCATTAAAGAATAGTCAGGTATCGGAGGAACTCTGCTCCCAGGTTGCACTTGGCCTGGATACCAGCGCTGCGCTGTCCACTATCATGGAGCGAACCACTGGAGATTTTACGATAGAGGAATTGATTTCTCTTACAGCGGGGATTGCCATGGAGTACCACGACGCCGACAGCGTCATTTTCATCACCATAGACAACGAATTGTCGGCTGCGGAGTGTATCTTTGAGACGCACCGGGCCGATTTTTCACCACTTTGCGGCACCGGCCTCATGTATATGGATGAATATCCAGCGCTGTTAAAAGTTCTGATGCGGGCGCTGCTGATGGCAGTGGAGGCGAAAGGCTTTATTTCCGCGCAGAATATCCTCCCCATGCTGCCAAACGGCTCAAGAGAGTACAAGAGGATGGAGCAAATCGGGCTGGAATCCATCATGGGGGTCAAATACGGGAAAAATGAACACCAGTTCATAGCAGTCATCAATCTCCGCAAATACGGAAAAGAGGGTGACATCCTTCGTCTGCTGGCTCGTGTGGTAGATTCCGAGATCGACAGATTGGGACAGCCGAACATGGGAGAAGGATTTTCATTCGGTGCAGGGAAACTTGCGAAGAACGAAGTCTATGTCAGGTTGCTAAACGCCTTTGAGCTGCATACAAGGAAGGGATCTCTTACAGAGGAGGACATCACGCGCAATCAGGAGATCATTTTTCTGACTGTGTTGCTGATGAAGCAGGACGAGGGAATGATTCCTGCAACGATGCTTCTTCATATGCTTTGGGAGGACCCGGAGGCCCTCTCCGAGCCGGAGCGGACACTGAAAAATTTGAGCTATCGCGTCAACAAGAAATTAAAGCAGCTTTTCCCCAGGGGCGACTTCCTGGAAATCAAAAAGCAAAGTTATATGATTAGCCGGAAATATAAAATCACGACGGACTTGGATCGATTTTCCTATATGATTCGAGATGCAGAAGGTGTTACAAACCCAAAAGCGCGGCTTGAACGATATTTAGAGGCACTGGATGACTTTTCAGGGATCGTATTGCCACAGCAGGATCACCAGGCAATCAAGTTTGTTACTGAAAAATATGAAAGCGCCAGAAGGCGGGCGCAAAACGAATGTCTTTCGCTGATGTTCGAGCTGGGCGACTACACCAGGATGGCAGAGTATATCCGAACGCTCTCTGTTTTGCGGACGATGGACGGAGAACTGGCGTATTGGAACGCTATGATGTATATCGGTATGGGACAGCACCAGCAGGCCAGAGAATTGTTGGAGGAAAACAGTGATTACTTATCTGAAACGCAAATCAATGCTATAAAGTGCAGAATTTTGGCAAAAACATGAGAAAATGGGCGAGTATGCAAAAAGTATGCTGGGATTATGCAGAAAGTATGCAAATAGTATGCTGAAAAGATGTTGAAAATATGTTGAAAGTTTGTGGATTTTCCAAAACAGCTCCTGTATAATAGGTTGTGACATGGGAAAACCGCTGTGCAGCAAAGGGCAGGCTCCCATAGAAAAAACAGGGAGGTCAGACCAATGCAGGATGAGAAGCCACCGGTTCAGTTGCTTACCTCATGTTGCCCGGTATGCTGTTCTCGATTGATATGCGGAGAAACCATAAAACGAGGGCTGCATCAATGCACCAAGTGTAAAAGATACTGGGTAATTGAGATAAGCGAAGGCGATGTTCATGTTAAGGAGGCATCTAGGGATTACCGCAGGATGATTGCCTTGTAGTTATATATCGCAAAGCAAAACTGAATATATTGAGACATACTGTGAGCGCCATCGAATTGGGCTGGCACCCTCAAGGACGTAAATCAGGAGTCAAAAGTTTGTTAGATAGAGCTGCACCGGTCAGTGAGCCGGACGAGTTCGGCAGACGGAAATGCAATTCCACAGGAGAATTGCGCCATCTGCCGGACTCTTTTTTTGTTTCTAAGTAGCCTCCGTCGGTATGCCTGCTAATTTACTGCCTCCATTCAGAGTTGCTTTTCCGCAACATGAATGGAGGTTTTTTATGTATTTTGATGCTGTCAAATTTGGGCAGAGAATAGCAAATTTAAGAAAGGAGCGTGGTGTATCACAGGAGCAACTGGCAGAGCTACTCAATATGAGCCGTGTACATCTAGCTCATATTGAAATTGGTCAGAGAGCAGGCTCTATTGATTTCATGCTGGATATTGCAACCTATTTTGATATTTCTTTGGATTATTTAATTACCGGAGAGGAACGAGTACCTGCCAGCGTCCAAGAGACAGTGCAAAAAGCAATCCGAATTCTTAGCAGCATATAAAAGCTGAATCTGTGATTGTGTCTTATGAAGACATCGTTTAATATGCCGTTTTCCCCTACAATTTATTTACAGCCAATAAAAAGGCCCAACCTGTACGTTGAAAACTGAATATACAGTACACAGGTACGTTCCTGCTGTGGTGAGCCATATCAGCGGTACGCCGCGACCCAGCCTCCGGGCTGGCAGCGATCTCTACCGTCTGTGATGATCGTTTCGCAGCCGATCCGGCTACGACCCCCACAGCAGGGATAATGATACTTCTGTCCAGCCACAGCCCCAGCATAACAGTCGGGATCACGCAATGGGGGCAGCTCCGTGAGACCCACGGGGAGGTTAGACGCCTATGGAGC